>NZ_AKZQ01000027.1:0-255000 GCF_000278705.1 Flavobacterium sp. F52
GTCTTCGCGGCTTTGCGAGAACAAACAAATGCTTAAAAAGGCACAGCCATAACTAAAACCCGAATTAGGATTTAGTTATAAATGCTTTGATAGATAAAAAGGAAGGTTTTTTGTGTAGAAAAAGCTATTTCAATATCAATATCAATATCAATACATTTCATTATATTCTTAAAATGAATAGAATAGCTGTTGAATGTTTTAAGATTTTGCAATCATAAAAACAACTAAATAGCCAAATTGCAAAACAATCAGAAACACAAAAAATACTAAAGTGTAAAAGGTGGGGCTCGAAGTGAGAAAAGAGCGCCCTTAAAAAATGCAAAATGCGGTTTGCTGTAAAAACTAATGTGTTTTACAACAGGATTATTCTTGAAAAACTGAAAAGCTTGAAATTCAAATGTGCCAACAGCGCTAAACTTAAAATCGCAAATTGAACATTTATGAAACGAATGCAGTTTGGCCTTGAATTGTGGCTTTTCTGAAACTGAAAATTCTATTTTCTCTTTCTGCGAATGAGTGTCCAAAATATGCTCATACGAATGGACAGCCGGAAAAAGTATTGCGAACAATACAATCAAAGGCATGAAGAGATTTATAAATTTAAGCTTCTTTTTCATTCGTTAAGATTACTTCTGATATTTTCAACCAGAATTAATGCAATAGTGTTGCAAATATAGAAATCTTATTTTTAAATGCAATGTTGTTGCGATAATTGTTTGTAAAAAATCAATGCTTTTGCTAATTTTAGCAAATCTTATATTCCTTAAAAATGAAAATTTTCTACAGCTTTCTTTGTTTTTTTATATTGATTTTCAATAGTTTTTCTCAGGTAAAAGAAAATGAATTATTAGAAAATGGTGTTTTAGAACAGCTGGCGAAATTTCGTAAAAAGCAGATTTCAGATCTTCAATACATTTTGTCTTTCGAAATTCCGAATCAGAAATCAGAAAATATAAATTCTAGTTTGATTGTAAATTTGAGTTTATCTGATTTAAGTCAGCCCTTAATTTTAGATTTTAAAGAGAAGACTTCCAACATAAAAACAGTTGAAGCAAACGGCAAAAAGCTTTCTATTATTCATGAAAACGGACATATTGTAATTCCAATTTCGGCTTTGGTTTTAGGAAAAAATAAAGTTTCCATTTCATTCATTGCGGGTAATTTATCTTTAAACAGAAATGACGATTTTTTATATACTTTGTTAGTTCCAGATCGCGCGAGTACTTTATTTCCTTGTTTGGATCAGCCCGATTTAAAAGCAACTTATAAATTGAGTCTTTCTGTTCCAAAAGACTGGTCAGTTTTGGCTGGAGCTGATGTTGTAGAAAAACTCGAAAAAGGAGATTTTACGGCTTATACATTTGGAGAATCAGATAAAATGAGTACATATTTGTTTTCTTTTGTTGCAGGAAAATTCAAAAGCGTGACACAGAAACCCGGTTTGGAAATGACGATGTTGTATCGTGAGAACAGTCCAGAGAAATTTCGCGTAAGTGCCGATACTATTTTTAATTTACATCAGCAATCTTTAGAGTTTTTAGAAAAATATACCAATTATAAATTTCCTTTTCAAAAACTGGATTTTGCTTCAATTCCCGTTTTTCAATATGGCGGAATGGAGCATGTTGGTGCGATTCAATATAGAGAATCGACTTTGTTTTTGGATAACAGTGCAACCGACAGTGAAAAATTAAACCGAGCCAAATTAATCGCGCACGAAACCTCACACATGTGGTTTGGGGATTTGGTTACGATGAAATGGTTCGATGATGTTTGGATGAAAGAGGTTTTTGCAAACTTCATGGCCGATAAAATCATGAATCCGATTTTTCCAAAAGTCAATCATAATCTGCAATTTTTTACCGCGCATTATCCTAGCGCTTACGCGGAAGATCGATCTTTAGGAACACATCCGATCAAACAGCATTTGGCTAATTTAAAAAATGCGGGTTCGTTGTACGGAGCTATTATTTACAACAAAGCACCAATCATGATGCGCCAATTAGAAGCTTCAATGGGGGCAGCAGCTTTTCAGAAAGGAATTCAAAAATATATTCAGAAATACGCCAATGACAACGCCGACTGGAATAATCTCGTAGAACTTCTAGATGCTGAAACGCCTTTGGATATGAAAAAATGGAGCGATGTCTGGGTAAATAAATCTGGAAGAGCCATCTTCACGGATAAAATTGAATATGATTCTAAAAACCGAATTAAAAGTTTTGAAATACAGCAACAAGCAGAAGATAAATCAGAGAATATCTGGCCTCAGGTTTTTCAGATTGGTTTAGTTTATGCTAAAGATGTAAAAGTTTTATCAGTTAATATTAATGATAAAAATACAGTTGTAAAAGAAGCTGAAGGACTCGAAAAACCGCTAGCTGTTATTTACAATTATAATGGTTTTGGATACGGCGTTTTTCCGCTTGACGGGAATAATTTAAATTATATTTCTTCTTTGAAAGATGAAATGGCGAGAGCTTCGAGTTATAGTAATCTTTATGAAAATGCTTTGATTGGAAATGTTTCGTCAGAAAAAGCTTTTGAATGCTTTTTAAAAGGAATTCAATCGGAAGAAAACGAGTTGGTTCTTCGAATTGCAACAGGAAATTTAAATACGATTTATTGGCGCTTTCTGACTGAAAAACAGCAAAATAAAGTTCAGAAACAGCTTGAAGGTGTTTTGAATGAACGTTTGCAAGCCAATTTATCTTCGAATATCAAAAAGACATTGTTCGGATTATTCAGTTCAATTGCCTATTCCAATTCTGCAAAAGCCAGTTTATATAAGGTTTGGAATAGAGAAATTTTGATTCCGAATTTGAGATTAAATGAAGACGATTATACCAATATGGCTATGAATCTGGCGATTTTCAAACATCCACTGGCTGATGGAATCTTGGAGAAAACAAGAACTTCATTTACAAATCCTGATAAACAAAAACGTTTTGAATTCTTGCTTCCTTCTTTATCGAAAGATGAGTCGGTTCGAAATGCTTTTATGGAATCTTTAAAAGACGATGCAAATCGTGAGAAAGAATCTTGGGTTTCTGTAGGTTTAGCCAATATAAATCATCCGCTTCGTCAGGAAAGTGCGCAAAAGTATATTAGATTTTCATTAGATTTGGTTGATGAAATTCAGCGTACGGGAGATATTTTCTTTCCGAAAGATTGGCTGGACAATACGATTGGGAAGTATTCTTCGAAATTTGCTTTTGATGAAGTACAGCTATTCTTAAAGGAAAACCCTAATTTTAGTCCGATCTTGAAACGCAAATTGTTTCAGGCGACAGATTTGCTTTATAAAGCACAAAACATAAAAAAAGAAACCGAATGAAAATTGAATCGGAAATAGAGAAAGTCTCCAGTTTTCAGCATCTTGAAATGCTGGCGAATCAGGTTGTGGAGGGTTTTATATCGGGAATGCACAAGAGTCCGTTTCATGGATTTTCGGCTGAGTTTGCCGAGCATAAAGTCTATAATGCAGGCGAAAGCACCAAACATATCGATTGGAAATTATTCGCCAAAACCGATCGTTTGTATACGAAACGTTTTGAGGAAGAAACCAATTTACGCTGTCATTTGATTGTAGATAATTCGTCATCAATGCATTATCCGGAATTGAAATCGAATCAGCCATTTTATGAAAAGAAGATTGGATTTGCCGTTTTGGCTTCGGCAGTTTTAATGAATATTTTAAAGAAACAGCGCGATGCCGTTGGTTTAAGCGTTTTCTCAGATAAATACGAATATTACGCTCCAGAAAAAGGAAGTGACCGTCATCATAGAATGCTTCTGAATAAACTGGAAGAATTATTGGTTCAACCAAAAGTCAAAAAAACAACCGATACGATTACATATTTGCATCAAATTGCGGAAAAAATGCATCGTCGTTCGATGATTATTTTGTTTACCGATATGTTTCATACAGAAGATGATGAGAAATTATTCAACGCATTGCAACATTTAAAACACAACAAACATAAAGTAGTTTTATTTCATGTGGTTGATAATGAAACCGAATTGAAGTTTGATTTTGATAATACGCCACGAAAATTCATCGATTTAGAATCGGGAGATGAGGTTTCTATTTTTGCTGATAACGTAAAAGAGCAATACGAAGAAAGGGTAGAGGCGTACTTTAAAAATTTGGCTTTAACCTGCGCAAAGAACCAAATTAAGTACGTTCCGGTAAATGTGGGCGACAATTTTGAAAAAATATTGACTACATATTTGGTTGAAAAACAAAACTTTGGATAATATTTTAAAAAATAATTTCATTTTTTTTATAAAAACGCTTGCAGAAATAAAATTCTGTTATATCTTTGCAACCGCAATAACGCAGAGGTTTGGTAGTTCAGTTGGTTAGAATACATGCCTGTCACGCATGGGGTCGCGGGTTCGAGTCCCGTCCAGACCGCAATATTGGGAGAAGCCTTTCTTAACAGAAAGGCTTTTTTGCCCAAAAACGGTATCTAAGATTAGTTGTGTTGTTTTGCTACGACTTTGTAACTCGTAGCTGGTTTAGTAGTTAGACCAATGAAAAGCTTTCCACTTTTGTGGATGGCTTTTTTGATTTAAGACACTTTTGGTTTTTTGTTTTTAACCGCAAAGAACGCTAAGATTTACGTAATCCCGATAGCTATCGGGAGCAAAGATATTTTTTAAAGAATGCAAAGTCGCAATGCTTAGAATTGATTAAGCTTTGCGATTTTTTTTGCTTGATTCTGATTTCAACGAACAGTTTGTCATTTCGACGAAGGAGAAATCTCCGCAAGTAATTCCACAAAGATTTTCCATCATATATTAAAACATAGCCCGTGGTTTCAACCACGAGCTATGTTTAAAAACGGGACAAATGATGCTACGTGAAAAACCTTTGCGTGCCTTGCGGTTAAGAAAAAGAAAGAAACTTCTTCTATTTTACTTTTAAAGTGAATTTTTAAAATATTGGAATTTAACCAATTAAAAATTTCTCAAATATTATTCGTAAAAACGCTTGCAGAAACGAAATTCTGTTGTATTTTTGCACTCGCAATAACGCAGGGTTTGGTAGTTCAGTTGGTTAGAATACATGCCTGTCACGCATGGGGTCGCGGGTTCGAGTCCCGTCCAGACCGCCTAAGTTGTTAAAAGCCTTTCTTCACGGAAAGGCTTTTTTGTTTTTAAATTTTACCGCAATCCCGATAGTTATCGGGAGCTAAGATTTTACGCAAAGTTCGCAAAGGTTTTATTTAATCTTTGCGAACTTTGTGCTTTTACCTTGTGTGCTTTGCGGTTAAATTTCTTCCTATCTTTATATTATGGAACATTCCGGTCAAAAACTCGATAAATACTACATCAAAAAAGTAGATGCTGATAAAAAGAGCATTTACTGCCACCACGATTTGATGGGTGAATTGTTTATTCCGCCACACAGACATAATAAAGCACAATTACTTTACGCTGAAGGCGATGTTGTTTTTGTAACTACAGAAACCAAAACTTATTTTTTGCCAGCAAGACATTTTATATGGATTCCGAGTGGTGTGGAGCATAGTATCGAGCCGAAATCGGAAAGCGTTACGATGCGAAATCTGTATTTTCCTGTTGAAAAAGAAGAAGATGACTTTTATAAAATAGAAGGAATTTACCCAGTAAATAATCTGCTCCTTCAAATGATGCTTTTTACCAATCGATGGAATGGCGATCTTAAAAAAGGAACTCCAAATTTTACCATTGCCAAAGCGATAAAAGCGATTCTTCCGCAAATTTGCACTAATAATTTACCTTTAGAATTGCCACAACCGAAGGACAAACGTCTTGGAAAAATTCTGCGCCATATTGAAAACAATCTTGGAGAAACGATTCTGTTTGCCGATGTAGCTCATGAATTTGGCTTTAGCGAACGCTCTTTGTATCGTTTGTTTCAAAAAGATCTCAAAATGTCCTTTATTCAATATTATACCATTAGAAGAATCTTAAAAGCAATCGAACTTTTATTAGAAAGGAAACTTTCAGTAAAAGAGGTAGCCGAAGAAGTTGGTTACAATAGCGTTCCAACTTTCAGTAATACTTTCTTCAAGATTTTAGGTCAAAGACCTTCCGATTACTTAAACGGTGAAGAGATTTTAGAGCGAAAATAAAAATTTTGTTTCACGCAGATTCATTTAGATTTAAGCGGATTTGACAGATTTAGTTATTTCACGCTAAAAATTTTTCTCTCGCAGATTTCGCAGATTTAGAGATTTTTTTTAAAATTCTTTAACAATCTGCACAATCTGTGGAATCTGCGAGAATAAAAAGAAAAATCTGCGAGCATCTGCTAAAATCTGCGTGAAATATCACAATCCAAATCTATTTTGTAATAAATTGTTTTTCAGTGTTTTAATATAACGTTTTCGGAAAATAGAATATTAACGTTTGTCCGAAATGAATATGTTGTTGGCTTTTTAGAATTATCAGTCACGAGAAAAATGAAGGAACTTTGCAGCATCAAATATTAATGTATTTATGTTCCTTAAAACAACAAATTCTACAGACGATTGTTTTCCCAGAATACTGCTGTTAATCTTAATGATTTTAGCATTCAATGGCTTACAAGCGCAGGAAGTCCACACGGTTTCATTACAAGAAGCTTTGAAACTGGCCAAAGAAAATAACAAAAAAATCCTTAGATCTCAATTGGAGGTCACGCTCGCAGAGCAAAATATTAAAGAAAGAAAAGAACTTCGACTGCCAGACGTACAGTTAAATGGCATGTATTCTCGCATCACGAATATTACCGAATTCAAAGGAAGCGGGTTTTTGAAAGACAAAGAAGTTACGCCAGCAATTCCTGAAATTTATGAGGTAAATTCGACTTTTAAAATGCCAATTTATGCTGGAAATAAGATTAATAATGCCATCAAAATTGCGAATCAGGAAAACGAAATTGCTAAAATAAAAACCGAAAAGGCCGAAAATGATATCGAGCTTGAAGTGGTGGCAAACTATCTGGCGATTTATAAGATGATGGAACTTCAGAAAATATTCGTAGAAAACATCAAAGAAGAAAAAAGCCGACTGAAAGAAGTGCAATCGCTTCAAAAACATGGAACGGTTACGAAAAACGAAGTTATTCGTGCCGAATTACAGCTTTCAGATCGCGAATTGAATGCGTTAACTAACTCCAAAAACATTAAAATCGCACTTCACGATCTGAAAACGCTGATCCAGATTCCGGAAAACGAAGAAATTGCAATCGACACTACGTCAAGTCTTGATGAAATGAACGGTCTAGATCCGTATGATTTTTATATGACTAAGGCTTTGCAGAACGAAGAGATGCGTATTGCAAGCCAAGAATTAAACATCAGCAAAACGGAACTGAAATTGGTTAAAGGAAATTATCTGCCAAGTGTTCATTTCTTTGGAAACTACGGTTTTTATTATCCAAACTACAAATTCTTTCCGCCAAATCCGTATTTGTACACTTTGGGACAAGTGGGGATCGAAGCCACTTTTGACCTTTCGTCTTTGTATAAAAATAAGACCAAAATGGAGCAGGCCAATACCAAAATCAAATGGCAGGAAATGCAGAATGAAATTGTAAAAGAGGAAATTCAGGATAAGCTGTATAAAGAACACACGCAATATCAGGAAATCCTTGAAAAGTTTGTGGTCGTTGATAAAGCGTTGGATTTAGCAGAAGAAAATTACCGAATTGTAAAGCTGAAATACTTAAACCAATTGGTTTTAATTACCGAAATGGTCGATGCCGATAATGCTTTGCTTCAGGCGAAATACAACAAAATTTCTACGCGATTGGATGCGGTTTTAAAACATTATGAACTGCTTCATACGGCGGGAATAATGCCTCAGAGTTAGATGCTAGTGAAAAAGTAGGCTAAAGCCTTAAGAAGAAAGAGGCAAGAGAAAAGACTTGATAGACGAAAGAAGCAAGAGAAAAGACATTTTAGAAAAGAACTAAGTTAAAGAGAAAAGAAAGATATGGTTAAGATTAAAAATGAAACTAGAAGAAATAAAACGTTTCATATACTAATAACGATTATTGCGTGCACGCTGGTAATAAGCGGTGTTATTTTGGGAATTTGGTTTTATGTATTTAACCGAAATCACGAAGAAACGAATGATGCTCAGGTGGAGCAATATGTGACGCCAATTATGTCGAGAATTACAGGTTATGTGCAAGAGGTTCGTTTCAACGAAAATCAGTTTGTGCATAAAGGCGATACTTTGGTCGTAATTGATAACAGAGAATACCAATCGAAATTGAATGTGGCTCTTGCCGATGTTCAGAATGCGAAACAAAATAGCGTTGTGGCTGAGAAAAATGCCATAAATACAGCAAGCGCAACAGCGATTAACGAAGCGCAATTAGAAGCTGCAAAATCGAATCTTTGGAAAACCAAATTGGAATACGAAAGATACAAAGCTTTGGTAAGCGAAGAGGCAGCAACTTCTCAGCAATTAGAAAAAGTAAAAGCAGATTACGAGTCAGCACAGGCACATTTTCAGGAAATGAAAAATAGAATTCATTCATCGGCTTTAAGCACTTCTGTTGCTGAAGCCAATGTTCCGACAACACAAACGAATATTGCTGCAAAACAAGCCGTGGCTGATAATGCTGCTTTATTTCTTTCGTATACTATAATTACAGCGCCTTACGATGGTTGGGCTGGAAAAAGAACTTTACAGCCAGGACAATTGGTAAAAGAAGGACAATCTTTGCTTTCTATTGTAAGTAAAGAAAAATGGATTACGGCCAATTTTAAAGAAACGCAATTGCAATATTTAAAAGTTGGACAAGATGTTGAAATAAAAGCCGATGCTTTGAGCGATAAGACTTTTACAGGAACAATTGCGTCTTTATCGCCAGCGAGCGGGGCAAGATTTTCATTGCTTCCTCCAGATAATGCAACGGGTAACTTCGTAAAAATCGAACAAAGAATTCCGGTTAGAATTCAGTTGAAAGACAGCGACAAACAAACTGACTTTTTAAGAGCAGGAATGAATATTACTGTGATCGCAGCACACTAAAATGGAAGATAAAAGTATTTTTAAATCATGGGTTCCAAAATGGGCAATCATTACAATTTTGTTTGTTTGTCTCTTGCATTCCATGATTTTATTGGGAGTTTATACGTCAAACGTAACGTATGCGGCGAGTTTTCTGGACATCGAGCCCGAAGATTTGCAGTTTGCAATGTGTGTTACGTACGGAACTCTGCTGGCTACAATTTTGATAGAAAGCCGATTTTCGAGTTTTTTCCCTGCCAAAAATTACCTTATAGGAGTTTATTCCTTAATTGGAGTTACGATTGTGGCATCGGGTTATGTCGATAATTTTGCGGTTTTTCTATTGCTGAGAGTTGCCGAAGGAATCTTAATGGCGCTTCCTGCCGTCACCATCAGACAATTGCTTATTGAGCAGTTTGATTCTAAAAATGCCATTATAATTGGTTTTTCCTTTTATTATGGTTCTCTACTGTTGTCAACACCCTTTATTATGAATATTGCGGTTTGGTTTCTGGATCATTACGACTGGAAATACATGCTGTATGTTTCAGGCGGACTGCAGGTTTTAAATGTCTTTTTAATCTTGGTTACTTTTCGTGGGCACCGAACAACAAAGAAAATCCCGTTGTATCAAATCGACTGGATGAGCTATTTTTTGGTTTTAACAGCTATTCTTTGCGGTGCCTACTTTTTTGTGTATGCCGAGAAAAAATATTGGTTCGAATCTTCTCAAATGGTTTTAATGCTTATTACGGCACTTATTACGGGAGGTTTGTTCATCTTCAAAGAGCTTTTGGTTAAAAGGCCAACTTTTAATTTTGAAGTTTTTAAATATGCCAATCTGAGAATTGGGTTTTTATTGTTTTTCTTGTTTTACATCAGTAGAGCAACGCTGAGTCTTTGCCATTCGGCGATGTATTCGATTTGGAATTGGGATCCGTCCCGAGTTGCGGGCGTGCAATACATTAACGGACTCGGAAATGTAATCGGATTGATTTTGGCGGCTTATTTCCTCATGAAATCGGTTTCTACCAAAATCATTTTTCTGATTGGTTTTTCGCTGATTGCCTTATATCATTTTTGGTTTACGTTTCTTTTTGTGCCCGATGTGGCTTTATCAGATATTATTGTTCCGTACTTTTTGCAGGGTATCGGAGTGGGGTTTTTATTTGTTCCGTTAATTCTCTTTACCACATCTTCGGTTCCTGCAGATATGGCGGTTTCTTCGGGAATTGTCGGCGTTTCTGGACGTTTCTGGGGAAGCACGATTGGATTTTGCGTCATGCAGAATGCAACCGTATTTTTAAACAAAAAACACTTTTTAAAGCTTAGTCAATTTGTAACAGGCGAAAATCCCGAAGCACAGCAAAACATTGCAAACGCGACGCAGAGTTTTATTGCCAAAGGATATTCGGCAGACAATGCGAATGTTTTAGCCATGAAAAAGATTTTCGGAAGCATCACCAAACAATCGACTTTATTGGCAGATATGGAAATTTATACCATTGTAGATTACGGTTTATTGGTTTTGATTATTCTTATTGCGTGTAATCAGCATTTGAGACAGACTATGACTTTGGTGAAAAGCAAGATTTGGATTGGGTAAAAATTTTGTTTGCTTCGCCTGTTCGAGCATAGCTCTCGAGTCAGGTTTAAAGTTTAAAGTTTTTGCCAATCTTTGTCTATTATTCTTGCAAAGGCGCAGAGATTTTTTTACTCTCGCAGATTTGCTTCGCCAGTTCGCTATCGCTCGTGTGGCAGATTGAGCAGATTTGTTTTTTTAAATAAGGGAATAAATAATCCGCGTAATCTGCCAAATCTGCGAGAGACAAATCCTTTCAATCTTTTTAATCTGTGGCTAAATAAAAATGTAGCGATTCGTTTTAGCTATCAGAATTATATGTTTTTGGATTTACTAGAAAGTACTATTGCGCTTTTATTATTTCCTCTATTGTACGATTCTTTTTATCGTATAATAGGGTAAGATTTGTTTCGAACGCTGGATTAGTAATATTTATGTACCAGTCGATTTGGATTGCTTTGATATTTTCGCTCAATCTGGAGATAAATTGAAACCATCCCCAAGTCGATTCTGAAATAGTGAATTTGTTTAAATCATCAGTATAAACATCTATACAAATTTCGTCATACGTAAGTAAATCTATTTTGTAAGCTAGAACAGTTTCAATGTTATTCCATTCATAAGTATTAGAACTATTTTCGTCGGTAATTTTAAAGCCGTTTTCGCTGTATTCAAATATTCCTAGTTCATCTTGATTTTGCGAGGTTTGAGAAGAAAATATTTCTTGTGCTAGTTTTGAATTTGGAGAAACAAATATGTTTTTTGGATTTAAAAATCGGATAAGTAAAAAAAATCCGCCTCCTCCAAATAAGATTAATGGAAACCAAAAACGAAATGAATTGGTCTTTCCAGTCCATAAAACCATAAAAGTAAATGCGAAGCAAATAATAATCAAAAAGATTTGTTTTGTCTTGCTTTCCCAAATCACATTTTTCCCGTTGAATTTTCCGTTTTCCATAGATTATTTAATTCTGTATTAACGAAGTTATAAAAAATGACGCTGTAAAGATATTCTGAATTTTAAATTCGACAAAAACATAAATCATTGTATCTTGCAGCTGTTAAAAACAAATAAAAAATATGAGCCAGCAATGTGTAATTTTTGATATGGACGGCGTGATTTCACACACAAATCCGCATCATGTGATCGCTTTTGAAAAATTTTTCGATAAATATAATATTCCGTACACTCAGGAAGAATTTGAAGAACATATGTATGGAAAACACAATAGTTATATCATGACGCATTTCTTCAAACGTCCGATTGCGGGAGAAGAATTGATAAAACTGGAAGATGAAAAAGAAGGGATGTTCCGTGAGATTTACAAAGACAAAGTCGAAACGATTCCGCATTATATGGATTTTTTAAACGAATTAAAATCTCGTGGTTTCAAAACGGCTGTTGCCACATCGGCGCCTCGCGCGAACTTGGATTTAATTGCCAACTTCCTAAAACTCGGCGAAAAAATGGATTCGATGATGTCCAGCGAAGACGTTACGTTTCATAAACCAAATCCCGAAGTATATTTAAAATCGGCAGAACGTGTTGGAGTTTCTCCGTCAGATTGTGTGGTTTTCGAAGATTCTTTTTCGGGTATTACAGCAGGATTAAATGCCGGAATGAAAGTCGTAGGCGTTTTGAGTACGCATACAAAAGAACAGCTTCCGCCATGCGATTTTTATATTAATGATTATAGTGAAGTAAATGTGGATAAGATTTTAGAATTATTAGGGAAATAAATTCCAATTTTTTAAAATCCCAAATTCCAAGTGATACGAGACCTTTGTCAAAGTTTTAAACTTTGACAAAGGTTTTTTTTCATATTGTAACCAAAATCTTGTCATTTCGACGAAGGAGACTCGAGCGATAGCGAATAGGCGAAGCAAATCTCCGTAAGTAACTCCGCAACGAAAAGCCAATCTGTGTCGAATCCCGCGTGAGATTCCTCGTTCCTCGGAATGACAAACTAGATGTTTGAAATTGTAAACCTAATACTTCTCCTCCAAAAAAGCCATCCAGCCTTTTTCAAATTCCTCTTGCGTTACGTTCAATGTTTTTTCGATGTTGCCGAAAGACGCAATCAGTTTGGGTAGAATGTCTTTTCCCCATTTTTGAGTCATATATTCGATTATGGTGTAGCCAATGTTGTAAATCTGATTGCCGTGATTAAGATCTTCTAAAGTCAGGTTTTTGCTTTTGGCGTATTTTACGCTTAGCGAATTAACTTCTCCTGCTTCAAAAATACTGATCGATTCCCAGAGCCAGCGAGGATATTCGGCTTTGAACTTTTTATCAAATTCCTTATCAAAAGTCAGTCGGTCTTGGGTGATGATGGTGTCTTTTGCTTTATAGATTAATATGTTGAGCTGAACGCAATGTGTAAACTCATGCAAAGCCGTTTTGAGAGGATCGTCTGGAAAAATAGAATTAAACCAATTCGTCCATACAAAATGAAATTCGTTTGGACCACGACTTGTGCCTTTTGTATTTTCTGTTAAACCTGTCGCTTCATTAAACTTGAATTGCGAACCGTAAACAAAAACCTTTATCGCGTCGTGTTCTACATCTTTTAAATTTTCTCTTATATTAGAATAGTTTTCCTCAAGGTGTTTGCTGACTTTTTCAGCTTCACTTTTATAAATTCCGGTATAGGAAACGATAAAATGCTCCGATTTAAGAGTTTTGGTTTCGTGCTGAACAGTAAAACTTCGAATTGTTCTTGCAAAATAAAAGACAGCAATAATTGCTAAAAAAAGGACTAGTAATCTGTATTTTCTCATGTGTTCTAAATGTTTTTTGAAATTTAAAAACAAGCGAAATTTTGAGAATTAGGTTTTTGGTTTTTTAAAAGTAAGAATATTTAAATATTAAAGCGTAAAATAATTAAAGAAATTTCTGAATTTAAAATCTTTTATGGTTTTTAATCTCGCAATCCCGATAGCTATCGGGAGCAGAGTTTTTCGCATTTTTTGTCATTTCGACGAAAGGAGAAATCTTCGCAAGTAACTCCGCAAAGTTTTTTATGCATTGTAACCATAAAGTATTGTCATTTCGAGTCTCCTTCGTCGAAATGACAAACTAGACTTAAAAAGCAAATGAATTATATGAATTGCCTCCCGCTTTAGCTGGAGGTTTTTTTTATGTTTAAAAAGGAAGAGGCTTTAGCCTAAAACATTTCTATCTCATCCATCCCTCAATTTTATAATTTTTAGAAAATAATTTCCTTTCTTTTTCTCCATTATCAGGTTTAAACCAAACTTCAAATCTTGCGGCATATGGTTTTCCCCAATCTCCTTCGTAAATTGTGAAGTCGCCAACCGTACCAAATTTTTTTATGTCGTGAGAAGGATTGAAAACTTTAATAGAACTTCTTCTTTTTAATTGCTTAACAGATAGAGCTTCATTTTGGGTGATTTCAAAAGCTTTTAAATAAATGGTTCCTTTTTCGATTTGACCAATCCAAAAATCATATTCATAAAGTCCAGGTTGAAACGAATTGTAAAGCTGAAATTCTGTTTTTGTTACAACTTTATTTGTTATACTATCAGGTCTTTGCGATTCGAATTTTGCATAATAGTCAAGATCAACTGGATTATTAATCGGTATGTTTTTTGGAATTGTTAAATTGTCCGCCCAAGTATCAGGAGTGTTTTGTTCTATAAAAAATAGAATGATCATGTAAAATGAAAATGCAAGAATCGTTCCTCCTAATAAAAAGAATGTTCCTATGCTTTTGAGCCATTTCTTTTGAAGTAATTGATAAAAAGCTGAAATAAGTAGAACCAACAGTCCTAATCCAAATACTGAAAAACAAATGTTTTCAAAGATTGGGTTTTTTAAAAAATTAGAAGTGACTAAAAGAAAAATAGAAATTATCCAAAATAAAATTGGTCTTCGCCAATCATTAAAAAAGTCTAAAAAATATTTTTTTATACCCATCTTTTTTAATAAATGTTTCTATTTCAAAGGGAAGTCAAGCAATTCTTTAGGTTCAATATCTAAACCTTTTGCAATTTTTACGAGAGTTTTTATTGAAGTATTAATTTTAGCAGTTTCTATTCTTGCTATTTGAGATTTAGTCATGCCAGAATCATCAGCTAAATCTTGCTGCGATAAGTCTTTCTTTTCACGTAATTGTCTAATGTGAATGCCAAGATTTATAATATAATTTTCTTCTGAAATGTTCATATTTCAAAAGTGGAAAGATTTATTTCTCTTTTGATAGCATACATGCCTACAAATTATTATATTTGCCTCAAATAAAAAATAAGACAATGGCTACAAACGATCTTTCGAAAGAAACAGAAAAAAGACTCTTAGATTTTTTTAATAATGTTATTGATGCCAAAGATTTGGCAAAAGCGATACGGCAATTAAATTATGCAATTGCTTTAGTTGTTATGAGAGATGATGAAAGAGGATATGTCTATGCTCAAAAAGAAAACTTAGAAAAAGGTTTTTATTGGCTGAATGAATTAGCCGAAATTTTGCATCCTTATTTGGAGGTTGAATAAGAGAAAATAACGTTTTAAAAATATCTTCATTTCGACGAAAGGAGAAACCAAAAGCAAAACCGACAAAAAATTCCAGAGTGATTTCCGCAATTTTTTTCATAGTGTACAAACTGTTGGTGATGCTGAAAAGCTCCTTTCGTCAAGGTGATTTGATAAAGATGAATTAACGCACGGTTTGTCATTTCGAGGAACGAGAAATCTTCGCAAGTAACTCCGCAACGGAAATCCAATCTTTGTAGAGCTTTTTCTTTGTTTATGTATTTGTAACAATTTGTTTAATTGATGATTCGATTAAGTTTGGAGCTTTATAATCTGGAAAACTTTTCTGAATGTCTTCGTCTTTGCTTAAAGGTAATATTTGCACGCCTTTGTCGATAAGTTCTGCAACGGTTGATATAGATAATTTAAGTCTTTCTATTGTTTCAGGATCATTGTGATTGTACTCTTTGTTTGCTATGGATGTGGCCTCTGCGTCAAGTATATTTTTTAATTGAGTTTTTTGAGCCTCAACAAAAATCGAAATTGAATCATTTTTAAGTTCTAAAGTTTTTGCGTGTTGTTCAAATATATCGGCTTCAGCTTTTTTCTTTTTAATAACTGCCGCAGCCCAACAAATACCAGCTACTAATTTAACTGCTGCAATAGTTCCTAGTGATACATAAAAGATAATTGAGCCTTCATCAGCGCTAAGAATTGTAGCTTTACCTCCTATTGATTCATCTATTATAGGTATTTCAATAGCTTTTTTAAAGTCGCTTGCATATTTTTGAAGATTTTCAAAAGAATTTATTTCTGGAATTCTAATTGAAATTGTTTCAGTGTCATTAAAAAGTTTTGATGTTTCTGCAATTTCTTTAAAAGTCTCCAGCTTAATTCTTAAGTTTCTAATTAAGTTCTCAACCTCAGAGCTTTGAGAAGAATTTATCTTCTGAGTTTCAGAAGTTGACAAAAATAGCCAAGATTTTTTTAAATTATTGATCTCCTTATCTAAGTAAGGAACTTCTTCGACTAAATTTATTGATCGTCTTAAGGCACCAAGCTCGGTCGCTTGATACATAAAATCTTGATTACCGCTAATATAACTTGTTGTTAGTTTTAAATTTGAAAGTGCTTTTCCAATTGTATCGTGATATTCTATAAAATTCATTTATATATCATTTTGTTGAACATTGATTAAGGCAGCTTAACAATCAATTCGAAAAAATATCTTTAATTAATGTTAGTTCCCGGAATTTTCAAATATAGAAAACAAATCTTAATAAATTAGAAAGAAAAAATATAACAAACAAAAAAGCTTCTGAAAAATCTTCAGAAGCTTTTTTTTGTGCGGATAATAGGACTCGAACCTACACGCCTTGCGGCACCAGATCCTAAGTCTGGCACGTCTACCAATTTCGCCATATCCGCGGTAATTGTGGGTGCAAAGATAGGCATACTTTTGAATTATCAAAGCATTTTTTGAAAATTTTTTTTAATTCTCTTTTTTGTACTTTTGGGTTTCTATAAAAATAATTTAAATGGAAAATATTAAGTCCTACGTTCAACAACATAAAGATCGGTTTATCAACGAATTGATCGAATTATTAAAAATTCCGTCGGTTTCTGCCGACACTGCATATTCTCAAGATGTTATTGACACAGCAGAGGCTGTAAAAGAAAGTTTATCAAAAGCAGGGTGCGATTATGTTGAAACTTGCGACACTCCAGGTTACCCAATTATCTACGGAGAGAAAATTATAGATCCAAATCTTCCAACGGTTTTAGTTTACGGCCACTACGACGTACAACCGCCAGATCCATTAGAATTATGGACTTCACCACCTTTTGAACCGGTTATTAAAACTACAGATATTCACCCAGAAGGAGCGATCTTCGCGCGTGGAGCGTGTGACGACAAAGGTCAGATGTACATGCACGTAAAAGCGCTTGAGTTAATGGTGCAAAGCAATACGCTGCCTTGTAACGTAAAATTCATGATCGAAGGTGAAGAAGAAGTGGGTTCTGCAAGTTTGGCTTGGTTCGTAGAACGTAATCAGGAAAAACTGAAAAACGACGTTATCTTGATTTCAGATACAGGAATGATCTCTAATCAACAACCATCTATCACGACAGGTTTAAGAGGTTTGAGTTATGTTGAGGTAGAAGTTACAGGTCCGAACCGCGATTTGCATTCAGGTTTATACGGTGGAGCTGTGGCGAATCCAATTAATATTCTGGCAAAAATGATTGCTTCGCTTCACGACGAAAACAATCATATTACGATTCCAGGTTTCTACGATAAAGTAGAAGAATTATCTGCAGAAGAAAGAGCAGAAATGGCAAAAGCGCCTTTCAGCTTAGAAAAATATAAAAATGCTTTAAACATTGCTGATGTTTACGGCGAAAAAGGATATGTAACCAACGAAAGAAACTCTATCCGTCCGACTTTAGACGTAAACGGAATCTGGGGCGGTTATACTGGTGAAGGTGCTAAAACGGTTATTGCGAGCAAAGCTTTTGCTAAAATCTCGATGCGTTTGGTTCCAAATCAGGATTGGGAAGAGATTACAGAACTTTTCACAAAACATTTCACAAGTCTTGCTCCGGCTGGAGTTACAGTAAAAGTAACGCCTCACCACGGTGGTCAAGGTTATGTAACGCCAATTGATAGCATTGGTTATCAGGCAGCAAATAAAGCGTATACAGAAACGTTTGGAGTTCCTGCAATTCCGGTTCGTTCTGGCGGAAGTATTCCGATTGTGGCTTTGTTTGAAAAAGAATTAAAAAGTAAAACGATCTTAATGGGATTTGGTTTGGATAGCGATGCTATTCACTCGCCAAATGAGCATTTCGGAATCTTTAATTACTTGAAAGGTATTGAGACTATTCCGTTGTTTTACAAGTATTTTGTGGAGCTTTCTAAATAAGTTTTTTTAACCGCAAAGAGCGCAAAGGTTCTTTAAAAATAAGATTATAAAAGTTCGCAAAGCTTCATCTCGTAGCTTTGCGAACTTTGTGTTTTTATGTGCAAGCCTAAAATAAAATCCTTGCGTTCTTTGCGGTTAAATTATGCGCTGAGATTTTTCGACAGGATAATATCAGAACAATTTAAATTAACTAAACAATTATATTTGTCTGCAAAAGACAGAAATTACAGATATGAAAAAAATACTAAGTCAAGGTTTTATATTGATAATGATTTTGTTTAGCGCCAAAAGTATGGCTCAGGATCTTACATCACAAAAAAGCGATCAGTCAAATGATGATATTTTTGTTGCTGTTCATATCGAAGCTGATTACCCAGGCGGAATTTATAGATTTCGTGATTTTGTAAAAACCAATTTTAAGATTCCTAAAAAGGCTGTGAGAAAAAAAGTGAAGGGAGAAATTTCGATGCAGTTTGTAGTGGAAAAAGATGGCTCTTTGTCAGATATCAAGGTTTTGAAGAATCTGGGTTTTGGTTTAGATGAAGAAGCTTTGCGTGTTGTTCAGCTTTCGCCAAAATGGAAATATGCTTATTTAAATGGAAAAAAAGTTAAAAGTTTAAAAACCTTTTCAATTTATATTGATACAGAAAATGAAGAAAGTAAGCGCATTTATTTTGAAAAGAAGTAATATACATAGTAAGTAAGTTTAGAATCCGTTCAGAAATGAGCGGATTTTTTTTGTTTCTAATATTTTGAACTTTTTAAAATTCAAAAGAAAAACCTTTGTCACTTTGTCTCTCTGAACCTTTGTAACTAAAAAAGGAACTTTTTTCTTGCATATTTAAAATTTAACTCTACATTTGTAGAAACGAATCTATAATTGTAGAGCAATGGTGAATTTGAAAAATATCTTTTTAGTATTTCTTTTGGGTTCAATGCTTTTGAGCTGTAAAAGCAAACCGATCAATCAGAAAATTGACAAGAAAAAAGAAGGTGTTTGGATTGATAGTTATTCGCAAGATGGAACGAATTACAAATCGTATGAATATTATAAAAATGATCTTCCGGTTAAAAAATGGAAATCGTACATTAACGGAAAAATCTACAAAACAGAAAAATATAAAAACGGAATCTGTGTCGTAAAAAGTTATTACGAAAACGGAAAACTGGAATCGAAAGGAAAAACAAAATTAGAAACGAATTCGGTTGAAACGCATTGGTTTTATTTTGGAGAATGGAAGTTTTACTCGGACAAAGGAAAATTAAAGGAAATTAAGAATTACGATCGAGGACAATTGATTTCGGAACAAAATATTAAATAAACTAACCAACCTCTAAATCATGAAAAAAATAATCACGCTTTCCTTTATTATACTGCGCTGTCTTTTCATGCAAGCTCAAACATATAAAGAGTGGGTTCATAAAGCAGATTCTTGCTACACTGCAAAAAACTATGATTTGTCTGTTTCGTACTATGATAAAGCGTTTAAAATAGAACAGAAATCTTGGCCCGATTTATATAATGCTAGCTGTTCGGCTTCTATGGCAGGGCAGCATAAAAAAGCATTTAAATGGCTGAATCTCTCTATTGATAACGGATATGAGAATATGGCTCATATAAAAATTGATGAAGATTTAAAGCACCTGCATTCAGAAAAACAGTGGAATAAAACAATTGAAAAACTGCAAAAGAAATTGGATGTTATTGGCGCAAATTATGATAAGGCGCTAGAAAAACAACTTGCAGAAATTTATACCGAAGATCAGGAAATTCGTGGAGAGTTTATGAATGTTTACAGAGCTTCAAAACCTGATAAAAAGAAAATTGACAGCATTGGAAAGATTATGGAAAGAAAAGACAGTATCAACCTCATTAAGGTGATGAAAATACTGGATGAAAGAGGCTGGTTGGGAAAAAATGTGGTAGGAACACAGGGAAATCAGACTTTGTTTCTGGTTATTCAGCATGCCGATTTACAATATCAGCAAAAATATCTGCCTATGATGAGAGAGGCCGTTAAAAATGGCAATGCCAATCCAGGAAACCTAGCATATTTAGAAGATCGAGTAGCTTTGAGAGAGGGAAAAAAACAAATTTATGGCAGTCAGAGTTTGAAGAATAAAAAGACTGGTAAAATATGCATAGCGCCAATGATAGATCCGGATAATGTAGACAAAAGGCGTGCTGAGGTCGGACTTGGCACAATGGCCGAATATGCGACAAAATTGAATATTGAATGGAATTTGGAGGAATATAAAAAGGAATTGGCTGAAACAGAAAAACTTGAAAACACGAAACCATGATACAATTATCAAATGCAGAAGAACAGTTAATGGAACATTTATGGAAGCTTGAAAAAGCTTTTATGAAAGATTTACTAGAATCGTATCCAGAACCAAAACCGGCCACAACAACGGTTGCAACTTTATTGAAAAGGATGATTGACAAGAAGTTTGTGGCGTATAACGAATTTGGAAATTCGAGAGAGTATTATCCGCTGGTAAAGAAAACAGACTATTTTGCGAAACATGTAAAAGGACTAATTAGCAATTTCTTTAATAATTCGGCTTCGCAGTTTGCTTCGTTTTTTACGACCGAAACCAATTTATCGGCTTCAGAATTGGAAGATCTTAAAAAAATAATCGATTCAGAAATTCAAAAAAAGAAAAAATGATAACGTATCTTTTAAAATCGTCGATTGCTTTAGGTGTTTTTCTTGCCTTTTATCATTTGGTATTGGAGCGAGAAAAGATGCATCAGTTTAACAGATTTTTTTTGCTTTTTTCGATTACACTTTCATTAGTCATTCCATATATTTCATTTGAAATTGTTAAAGAAATTCCTTTAGATGTTACAAATCAAATTGCTATAAATCAACCCATCCATATAGAAACCGCGGTCGAAAAAACCGACTATAAATTGGTTTTTTTATGGAGTTTGTATGCATTTGTAACTTTAATATTGGCAATAAGATTTGGAAGAAACATTATAAATTTTAGATCTAAAATAAAATGTAATCCATCAGTTGATTTTAAGAATTCAAAATTGATTTTGGTAGAAGAAAAAATCCTTCCGCACACTTTTTTGAACTATATTTTTATCAATGCCGATGATTATAATAAGCAAAATATTGAAGCAGAGTTATACGCGCATGAATTGGTTCATGTTACACAAAAGCACACATTAGATATTTTGTTTGTGGAGTTTTTAAAGACCGTTTTTTGGTTTAACCCGATCTTTTTATTTTATAAAAAAGCGATACAGCTCAATCATGAATTTCTTGCCGATCAAGAAATTGTAACAATTTATAAGAATGTTCCATTTTATCAAAATTTACTTTTAGAAAAGAGTAGTGGAAATCAAACGATTTACTTGGCCAGTAATTTGAATTATTTAGTAACAAAAAAACGATTAATTATGATGAAAAAAACAACATCAAAAAATGTAGCGTTTCTAAAGAAAATTGCTGCCTTGCCTATTGCTGTTGGGTTAATGTTTCTCTTGTGCGTAGAAACAATAGCTCAAGAAATTAAAACTGATGTAAAAACAGAACAGAATGTTTCGTCTCTCGACAAATACTATTCAAAAACGGCTTTTGTTTTCAAAAACAAAAATAATGGCATTATTGTTAAAAAGAAATATTCTGAGCTGACAGAACAGGAGAAAAAAGTATTCCTCCTCAGCCATTTCTCGCGAAAAAATCTCCAGATTTAAAGGAATATGAAAGCTTTAAGAATAGCAATAATTATGCAGTTTGGATTGATGGCAAACATGTTTCTAATTCGAAATTGAATGAATATCAAGCAGATCATTTTGTTTCTTACTTTAATAGTTTTGTTTATAAAAACGCCAGAAGCAAGAGGTTTCCACAAAGTTATCAAGTAACATTGTTTACTGCTGAAGGTTATGATAAAGCGTATGGTGAAAATCAGGTGCGAAATGCCGGAACCATAACAATTATGGCTAATGAAGATGCACATAAAAATAAAATTCGAGAAACGCCAGGAAAAGAAACTACAGCAGTGGTTAACGATATCGAAAGACAGCCAGAATTTCCAGGAGGAATATTGGAGTTCTACAAATTTATTGGGAAAAATTTTAAATCACCAGCAGATAAAATTGAAGGGAAAATTTTAGTAGAATTTATGATTGAAAAAGACGGTTCGCTTTCAGAATTTCAAGTAGTAAAAGATTTAGGTTTTAGATTAGGCGATGAGGCAATTCGTGTTTTAAAACTTTCTCCAAAATGGAATCCAGGAATTCAAAATGGACAGCCAGTTCGTGTGCTTTATACTTTGCCAATAACAATTCAAAGTAGCAAAGAGACAAAGTAACAAAGTAACAAAGGCTATTGGAAAGATTCCAGCTAACGCTGGACTTTGTAGAATAATAATATTTGGCTAAAGCCTTTTTATATTAGCATTTGAAAATCTCCAGCTAAAGCTGGAGGCAACTCAATTTTATTGAGAAGCATAAAACCTTTGTCACTCTGTTACTTTGCACCTTTGTCCCTTAAAAGAAAAAAAATCCGCTTCTTGATGGGAGAAGCGGATAAAATTAAAAACTAATTAAAAAAAAATTCTAAAAATAAACATGCAGATCCAGACTAGAACAAATCTGGATTGTATCCAAAATAAGGTACATTTTGTTCGTTAAAAATGACCCCATATTCTTCTAACTCCTTCAAAATTGGTTCGTAAACTTCCTTTTTAATCGGAAGCTGAACGCCTGGAGTTGTGATTTTTCCGTTTAAGATTAATAAAGTAGCAATCGCAACCGGAAGCCCAACAGTTTTTGCCATTGCAGTATACGTTTGGTCTTCGCCAATACAAACCATTTTAGAATCTATTTGCTTCTTTTCGCCATTCAGTTCGTAACCAAATTTATGATACATCACGATCATATCTTTGTCCTCAGGTTCAAGAGCCCAGCTGTCGGTCAAGATTTTTTCCAAGATTTGAGCAGGAGTAGCATTTGGCAGATTTACTTTTTTGTTTGGGTTAAATAAATCCAATTCCAAAAGCTTGTCCCACATAATATCGTCCTGATCGATTTTTAAGATCAATCGAGTTTTAATTTCGACAGAATCTGTTGGATGATACGGAAGGAAAGAATTGATAAACTGACGATAACTCATATTTTCTGACCCCTCTAAAATATAGCTATCATCAGTCATTCCAAGCTGTACAAACATATTCCAAGCGCGAGAATACCCCACTCTTCTAATTGTACCTCTATATAAAGTAAGAATATCATCTAAACCATAAACCGAACGATATTTAAGAGAATCGCGGTTAGAATACGCTTCAAATTTTCCGTAGCCTTCTACTTCTAAAAATTCGGTTCTGCGAAACAAAGCGCTATACGGAATATATTTATAAGTGCCTTCCTGAATAAACTTCGCAGCACCGCCTTGACCCGCCAAAACTACATTTCTTGGCGCCCAAGTAAATTTGTAGTTCCATAAATTATTGTCAGATTCAGGAGCTACAAGTCCGCCGCAGAAAGATTCAAACAAAAGCATTTTACCGCCTTTCGATCTGATTTCGTCAATAACTTTCATGGCGCTCATATGATCGATTCCTGGATCAAGACCAATTTCGTTCATGAAAATCAGATTGTTTTGAATGGCTTCTTCGTTTAAAGCCTGCATAGCGTCACTAATATAAGATGCTGTAACAAGGTGTTTTTTAAATTCAAGGCAATCTTTCGCAATTTCAATATGCAGATGCGCAGGAAGCATCGAAATGACTATTGATGCATTTGCAATAGCTTTTTTTCTTTCGTCGGCATTAAAAATATCTAAGGCAAGCGGAGTGGCATTTGGATGATCTTGTGTTTTTGCTTTCGCAAGATTCAATGAAAGGTCAGCCACCGTTAAATGCAGTTTTTCTTCATTAGATTTTGATAATAAATAGCGAATCAAAGAAGATGCAGATCTTCCTGCTCCAAATATTAAAATGTTTCTCATGTCTTAAATATTTAACACAAATATATTTAAATGTTATAAATATAACAATTCAAATTAAAGAAAATAAAATTATTTTTTTCGCAAAACCCAAAAAATAATCTGATTTTGTTCTAAATAATCTAGAAACAAAGACGGTTTTTCAGTTCGTTTGAAGTATTTTTGTTTGAAATTTCAAAAGAGATATATTATGAAAAGAAGAATCATTTTAACTGGAGCTTTTATTGGTATGTTGGCTATTATTTTGGGTGCTTTTGGTGCTCATTTATTGAAAAAATATCTGTCGGTTGACCAATTAAATACTTTTGAAGTTGGTGTTCGTTACCAAATGTACCACGCTCTTTTTCTTCTTTTTTTATCAACGCAAAAAGACCTTGCAGAAAAGACCTTAAAAACGATCTATAATTTGGTAGTGGCTGGCGTTTTGCTTTTCAGCGGTTCAATCTATTTATTGGCAACAAAAGACTACACTTTGTTCGAATCTAAAATTATCGTATTCGCAACACCTTTGGGTGGTTTCTTATTAATTATTGCTTGGACGCTATTATTCTTTACGATTTTGAAGAGAAAATCATAAAATCCCGAAAAAAAAATTCTGTCTAAGAATTAATCTTTAATTTTGTCACATAAATAACATATAACTTTATTTGTGTGACTTTTTTGTATTTTCTCTTGTTAAACAAAAATAATATAACAAAATCACTTAATAGGTTGTAATTAAACAAATTAGAAGCGGTTATTTTTTTCTTTTTGTAATTTTTAAAGTGAAATTTCTCTTTTTTCGTATAAATCAAAGTGAAATTTAAGTATTTTGAAAGAAATAAAAATTAATCTGTAATTTTGCTTTAAACAAAAAATCACACACAACTTAAAAATTTATGGACACTAATACAGTTTTCGCGCAATCGATTTCGTTAAAAGAGTTAGGAATTGAAAATGCAAAAGTTCGTTATCAACTATCTGCAGATGAATTACATGCGATTACTTTGCAGTCAGGTCAAGGTGTTGAGAATTCTACCGGAGCGTTAGCGATTAATACAGGTGAATTTACAGGTCGTTCTCCACAAGATCGTTTTATCGTAAAAGACGATATTACTAAAGATCAAGTTTGGTGGGGAAATGTAAATATCCCATTTGAGCCCCAAGCTTTTAAAAAGCTTTATAATAAGGTAACAGCATTTTTATCAAACAAAGAAGTTTTTGTTCGCGATTCTTATGTGTGCTCTGATCCAAATTATAGATTGAATGTTCGTGTTGTAACAGAAACAGCTTGGTCAAATTTGTTTTGCTACAATATGTTCTTACGCCCAGAAGCTTCAGAACTGGCAAACTTTACTCCAGAATGGACAGTAGTTTGTGCTCCAAGTTTTATGGCAGATCCTGCTGTAGACGGAACACGCCAGTCTAATTTTGCTATTTTAGATTTTACTAGAAAAATTGCTTTAATTGGTGGAACAGGTTATACTGGAGAAATGAAAAAAGGAATTTTCTCTGCATTAAACTTTATTCTTCCAGTTTTCAAAAATACACTTCCAATGCACTGTAGCGCCAATGTTGGTGAAGCAGGAGACACAGCAATCTTCTTCGGATTGTCTGGTACAGGAAAAACAACTTTATCTGCAGATCCAGAACGTAAATTAATCGGAGACGATGAGCACGGCTGGACAAATGAAAACACTGTTTTCAATTTTGAAGGCGGATGCTATGCAAAAGTTATTAATTTAACAGAAGAAAATGAACCAGACATTTTTAGAGCAATCAAAAAAGGAGCGCTTTTAGAAAATGTGGTTTTCAAAGCAGGAACAAACGTTGTTGATTTTGATGATGTTTCTATCACACAAAACACTCGTGTAAGTTACCCAATTACGCATATTGATAATGTACAGCCAGGTTTGGTTGGACACAATCCAAAAAATATATTTTTCTTAACGGCTGATTCTTTCGGAATTTTGCCTCCAATCTCAAGATTGACTCCAGGTCAGGCGGCTTACCACTTTATTTCTGGATATACAGCAAAAGTTGCTGGAACAGAAGCGGGTGTAACTGAGCCTCAACCAAACTTCTCTGCTTGTTTTGGAGCGCCATTTATGCCTTTGCACCCAACTCGCTATGCTGAAATGTTAAGCAAGAAAATGAAAGATGCGGGAGTAAAAGTTTGGTTAATTAACACAGGATGGACTGGTGGAGCTTACGGAACAGGAAGCCGTATGAAGTTGAAATATACTCGTGCTATGATTACTGCAGCATTAAAAGGAGAATTGAATGATGTAGCGTTTAAAAATCATGATGTATTTGGAATTGAAATTCCTCAAGATTGTCCAAATGTGCCAAACGAGATTTTGAATCCTAGAAATACTTGGGAAGACAAAGATTTATACGATAAAAAAGCGTTAGAATTAGCTCATAAATTCAAAGCTAATTTTGCCAAATTTGAAGAGTTTGCAAATGCTGAAATCTTAGCAGGTGCACCAATTACAGAATAAAAGGAATTATTTAATTCAAAATAAAAAAGCTTCAGAGAAATCTGAAGCTTTTTTTGTTAACGACGAATATTTAAAAAGAATATTTTTCTTACAATTAAATAAAATTTTTGTATATTAGAGGTATATTTAAATGTAATATTTTATTGCTTAAATACCACTTCTCATTATTGATTAAAGTTAGAAATATTATTTCGTGATAGCTTAATCAATACCTATATAAATATGAGTTTTTTAGCAAAGCTAGAATTAGACAATGAAGCATTTAATGTTTTAGAGTTTGAGATCCATTTTACCCAACAGACAGACAGTAATGGCAAACCAGCAAGCAAGACAAAAGGTGGTCAGATTAAACTTGTTGTTGAAAGCACGCAAACCGATTTATTTTCGGACTGGATGGTTTCTAAAACCAGTGTAAAAGACGGCAAAATTATTTTTTATCGCAGAGATGCTATGAGCACGATGAAAAATGTTGCCTTTAAAAAAGCCTACTGCATTTCTTTCAGAAAAAAGTTTCAGAGTGAGGGAGCTTCCCCTATGACAACTGAAATTCTGCTTACTTCAAATGAAGTTAAAATTGGCAATACCACATTTGAGAGCAATTGGAAAACAGATAACCTTTAATCCAGCTGCATCATGGCTTTGCAAACTATTACCACAATAAAAATTGGACAGACTGTAATCACCAATTTTACCAGCTTAAAAGTCGTGCAGAAAATTCACGACCATCATACTTTTTCTCTAGAAGTGCGACAGGATTTCTTAGTAGAAGAGTTTAAGAGTATTATGCCTGTTTCTCAGCAGTTATATGGCGAGAGAATAAGCATTGAGATAAAACCCATTGATGGGCTTAATGACCCGCTCATTCTTGCAGACCCTAAAAATTATGTCATGCAGTTTTATGGCATAGTTGCAGGCGTCAGCATGAAAAAATCTTGCATTGACGATATCGAAGAAAGTTTTTTGATAGAAGGATACAGCACTTCTTTTCTGCTGGAAAACGCACCAGAATCTAACTCCTTTACGGCAATGACGCTGAGTGATATTGTAAACAGAGTAAAAACGGGTTATAATATTGATATGCAGGTGAGACCCTTTTATGATGAAATTATCGCCTATACCGTACAATATAACGAAAGCTGTTTTGCTTTTTTAAACCGTCTGGCAATGCGCTACGGGCAATATTTTTATGATAACGGCAGGGTTTTAATTTTTGGAGATTCAGGCGGTGTCATCCAGCCTCACCTGATTTATGGAATAAATATGCAGGAGTTTAAGTATAGTATTAAATTAATGCCCACTTCCTTTACAGTTATAGAAAATGATAATCGTGATGGAAGTTCTAGCACGGATGGTACAATAAATTACAGAAAAGAGCTTGATGGCTTTCATCAAAATTTCATCAATAAGTCTAATGCTGTTTACAGTAAAAAAACGGTAATGCAGCTCAATCAGAATGCTGTTGGCGGGCATGGAAGCAGTACAAGTAAAGTATATGCCCAGAATAAAATGCGTGCTGTATTAAGCGGTTTGATGGAAATTGTCGCATCAAGTGAAGTGCCAGGCATCACAGTAGGAAATAATGTTAAAATAAGCGGAGTTGATAAACAACACGAAAGCTATTATCGCGTAACCGAAATTGTGCATACCTGCGACGACGGTGGTGGCTATGAAAACCATTTTAAAGCAGTAAATACAAGCGACGCGGTATTTTCGCCTAAAACAAATCCTGATTTATTGCCTTATTGCAGCAGCCAGACTGCAGTGGTAACTGCCAACGCACACCCTGACGGGCTTAGTGCAGTAAAAGTACAGATGCCATGGCAGAAAATTAAAGGCGAGACAACGCCGTATATACCAATGGTACAAAAATATGGAGGCGAAGGCAAAGGCTCACATTGGATTCCCGAGATTGGAGATACTGTATTTGTGGATTTTCAGGGCAATAATGCCGAACTGCCAATTGTAGTTGGAACTATGACCAGCCGAAAAGAAAAAAGCGGTTATGTCACTGAAAATAATGATATTAAGGCGCTCCACACCCGAAGCAACAATCTTTTATTGATGAACGATGCACAGGGAAGCATATTATTGCAGGACTCTGCGAAAAGCTTTTTAGAATTTGACGGCAAGCGTAGAATTGAATTAAATACAGATGTTTTTGAAATTAATGTAAAAAGACTAATCATAAATGCATCGCAGAGTACAGAAATTACTACAAACGATTATGTACTTAATGCGTTAAGCCGTATTTACGTTTTAAGTAAAACCATGCAGCAAAAAATATCAGGTTTTATGAACCTGTTTAGCGGTACAGCACTTATAAACAGCAATGACAAAATAGATATTGAAGCAAAAGTAACCAAACTGCATGGTAAAGAAAAGGCTCTTTTACATTCAGATAAAGAAGCGGTTGTAAACAGTACAGGAACCGCAAAAATGCATGGTGCAGAAGGAAACAGTCTTACTAATACTGCAAAAGAGATAGAAGCATCGCCTACAGATTCTATAGCGCTGGCGGTTGTTTATTTTAGACCGCTCTCCACTTGGAAAGGTGAGTTTGGATTTGACTGGCTAAGAGAAAAAGATAATGGATTAGCTGATCCAAATGATCCTGCTTATGACAGTATTATTGAGGGAGGATATAAGGACGGTCTAAGCAACTTAACATCGGGAGCTAGTGGAACGGCATATGCACAGTTAAAAACTGAGTACGAAAATATTCCTATTACCAGAAAACCAATTCCTGCTGGTATTAATTCCCCTGCAACAATGCCTTCTCCAGATTATTTTGTCCCTTATCTTACTTTGTTTTCTGAGGAATTTATAAGTTTAATGCCTGCTACAGTAATTAATAAGCCAACATATCAAGCAGATTTAAAAATATTAGTTGATATAGAAGAAGAAATTGACAAATTAGAATTTGATTATGATAGTACGTTGTTTATTATTGATAAAATAACTCTTCAAGATAAAAGTAAAACAACAGGTTTGGTGAATTCTGCTGACAACACTATAAAAATTAAATGCCTTAAAGATTTAGATAGTGATAAAGAAATTAGAATTTATGTTTATCCAAAAGGAAGTACCGTAAAAACATCTGCGGAACAATTACTTGAACGGAAGTTGGCAGGAAAAATAATAGTACTTAGAAATGACAGCACCGCTAGAAAAAATCAAAAATTTGTTTTAGTGCCTGTAAAAACTAGTATAGCTAGCTTGAGAGTAAAAACTGGGTCGGCATCTCCAATTGAACAAAAGAGATTGCAACAAGGATTATATCAATGTTTAATTACAAGTGAAATTTATACTGGATTACCTTTGGATTTAACTGGAGATTCAAAATTTAAGGTACTAACTAATCCGTCAGGAAATCAAATTTATGGGGAATATATTTTTAATAATATAAGTGGTAGTACACAGCATACAGGGGGTAATATAAATGAAGATAAAACAGGTATATTTGATTATATAAGAAATTTATATATAAATCAGAATCCACAGTATACAGACTGCTATACTATATTTTGCTTTGATGAAAATACGTATGATAGTTTTGACAATCCTTTTACTGGTAGGGCAGCGGCAGTACCTGGCCAAGTGCAAGATGTCAATATTAAAAATGTTTTTTTATTTAACGGAATTCGAGGAGCAATAAGGAACGACGATACAATTACACATGAGGGGCTTCATGGTTTAGGATTGTATCATACGCATCTAGATAGTACACCTATTTTAGAATCAAATATAAAATACGTTTTTGCTAATGGAAATATAAATTTAGCGAACTCTACAGATAATTTTATGAGCTATGGGTCAAAAGTAAAAAAATCAACTTGGAAATGGCAATGGAATATAGTTCGAAGTAATGTTTAAATAAAAAATATGAAACAATTTGCATTAGCAGTAATCTTTTTACTTATTCTAAATACTTGTAAAGCTCAAGAAAGAAATAGTAAAATTAATTTGAAAACAATGAAAACATTTGATATAAAAAAATTTGAAGAAAATAAAGGGAAGCAGGGTTTTGCGAATGAATACCGTTATATACTAGCGAATAAACTTAATGTAAGAGAATTGGATATTACAAGTAATGCAACGCAAAATATTAAGACCTACCAACGAGAAGTTACCAAAGAGTTTGATCCAAACCAATCCGTTTATAACTATTATAAAACTGGAAATATTAGAGAAGAAATTTTATTATTTAATGATTCAGAGATCAAAATTCTTAATTATGATGAATCTGGAAAATTAGTAAATGAAATAAATTTTGATACAATATTCAAGCATTCATTTAAAGAAATTCGAGACATTGTTTTGAAGGAAAAAAACGTTGACATTTATGATACCAGACAAGCTACCGCTTTAAGACATGATACACCTGATGCAGTAATCAAAAAATATTATCAAATTCATGTAATTAAGAGTGAGCTAATAGACGGACAGTGGTATGCTCAACCTAATTATAGTTTTATTATTGATGATGCAACAGGTAAAGAATGGGATCCGAAAGTAGAAGCAGAAAACAATGCCTATTTCAAAACCTATAAAGGCAAAGACTACACCAAAAAAGAATGGGAAATTTTTGAAGAAGAGTGGCATAAAAACTATATGGAAAACAAAAACAAAGGTTTTTGGGATGATATATTTAAAAAGTCAGGAGAAAAGTAATGTCGTTAATAAATGAAAAAGTGATATTTTATAAACACAAAAAAATGAAAAATTTAATTTTTTTAATACTATTGATTTGTGCTTTTTTGGTTTCTTTTAAACCAAATAATTCAAAAAAAAGTCAAACTTGTTTTGATCATTATTTTGCGAACTCTAAAAATAGATGGAGCGATAAAGAAAAATTTGGTAAATGGATTGAAAAGGAAGATACGGTAATTTTTACTTTAGGTTATTTCAGAGGAGATTGTTGTGGTAGTATTCCTGAACCTCAAAAAATGTATGCTGAAATAGTTAATGATACTATTTATTATGATTATAGAAATGAAATAGATCCTGATTGTGATAGCAGTATTGGAATTTGCGGTGCCGTAATTGATTTTGTAATAAATAAAAATAAGTATCCTAATTATAAAAATTTTACATGGAAGTACAGAAAAAAGCCTCAAAACGATTATTAAATTAACTTTATAAAGGTAAAATATGAATAATGTTTTTATTGTCTTGTTGTTGTTCGCTAGTTTTATCATGAAAGGGCAAAATATTAGAGGGAAATCTTTTGTTGCCCAAACAGCTGTCTCATGTATAGAATTGTTAGATGATGGAGGATGTTCAATATATCAATACTGCTATTTACAATTTGAAAAGGAATATGTTGATGTATTTTTTAAATCTGTATGGTATTGTTCTCCAAAAGAGAAAGAATCAGCATATAATAATTCCAATCCCAAAGTACATAGATATAAGTGGAAGAAAAAAAGGAAAACTATTATTATAAAAGATTTTAATGATTATGGTAGTTTAAAAATAGAAGAAGGAAAATTGGTAGGAACAAAAGAAAGGAATTACAAAGAGTTTGTTCCAATAGAATTTAAAGAAGAACCATGCCAGAAAAAATAACAGAAACAGCAATTTTGTTTTGCAATAAAGGAGCAAAACCAAGCGAGCTTAAAGTGACGAGCCAGGATTTTTGTATGGCAGAAAACAAGTTAATTGCTACAGAAAATGACAAGCAAGCCGAAATTAATATCCCTAATTTTAGTGCTTGCAGCATTACGAGAAGCAAATGCAATCCTGCTGTAATTAAATGGGAGAATACAGCAGAAAAAGATACAATTAATAGTTATAAAATTCTTACTGATAAATCTACTTGCCAATGTAGTATTGGGGGAGAAATTTCAGTTCAGTTTAAAGGATATAGTGAAAAACATAATCTTGATTGAAAGAAATTGCATTAAATCATTTTATGTATTAAATTTAAAAAAGTGTTCAAAATAAAAAAGCTGTTCAGAAATGAACAGCTTTTTTTAGTTGGTTTCCAATCGCAGTAAAAAAAATAGACACTGAACACGGGACTGCGACTGAAAACCTTGAAACTTTATTTTTTAGCGTCGTTTATGCGTTTCTGAATTAAATCCCAAGCATAATAGTGGAAAGTCATTCCGTTGCTCATCGCTACAAAAAGTCCGTTTTTATATTTTGGACCTAAGTTTACGCTTGTAACATCTGCACCATCACATTCAATTGTAGAAGTTGGAACTTCCGCCAACAAAGGATGATTGTTCGGGTTTCCTTTTGCACCTTCTCTCGGATAAACCATAAAAGAATTTGCCTGCTGGTTAGACACTAAAATATATCCGGTAGAATCTGTTTTTTTGTAAATAGCAATTCCTTCATGATCTGCTTTGAAATCTTTCTGACCGAAGAAAGCCAATTCTTTATTGTCATTTAAAGCAGGATCTGCTTTGTATTTTCTAATTCCAGCTTGCTCATCACAATAGTACACGAAACCTAATTCGTTATCGACAGCAATTGCTTCAATTTCTTTTTTACCGCTGTAAGTTCCGAATTTGCGAACTACTTTTGCAGCAGCGAATTTTCCATTTCCAGAAAGTTCATATTGCCATAAATAACTTCCAGAAGGACCCGTTTTTCTTCCCACAATAGCAAAAATCTTTCCATCGCGTGGGCGAGTATATAAAGCAACTCCCATTGGATCGCGTTGCGTTTCTCCTTCAAAAACAGGAATTCCGCCGTTATCAATTGGCTCTAAATCAGGTAAGCTGAAAATTCTGATTTTGTTTTCTTCACGCTCTGTCGTAACGGCTACATCTACTTTTTTTCCGTCAATAATTAATCCGTAAGCGATATCAACATTGTTTGGACGCTTTAACGGAATTGATTTTTTAAGGATTTTTCCATTTAAATCAAAAGCATACAAACCGCCATCTGTGTCTTTGTCTGTTCCCACAATAATACTTTTTGAAGCATCAGTTGGATTAATCCAGATTGAAGGATCGTCTGTATCGTGAGGCAAAGCTTCTGTAACCGCTGTTGGTTTTACGGCATTCGGCTGAATTGGAGCTAAAGTATCTTTTTTGCAAGCTGTAAAGGATAAGCTTAAAAGTAAAAAAGCAATTAAAGATGTATTTTTCATTTGTGTTATATATTTTTAATGCAATTAGACAGAGCGCTAAACTCTGTCTAATTTAAGAATTTTAAAAAAGTGCAGATTACAAGTCTAGTTTCAATCCGAAATTGTAACGTGGCTGGTAATATTCAGCTTGTTTGGTATGTGCAGCCACTCCTTGGTAGTAACGTAACGGCTGATTTGTTAGGTTATTTGCCTCTGCAAAAAAGCGAAGTTTTGGAGTGATTTTATAAGAAGCATTGGCATCTAAGAAAAACTGCTTGTCATAGTAACTGTCTTTGTAAGATTCAGAACCTAATTCATCTAAATAATCAGATGTAAAGTTAGTTGAGATTCTAGCAGAGAAATGTTTGTTTTCCCAAGATAAAGATCCGTTAAACATATGAGGCGTTGTCCCTGGAAGACTGATATTTTTTCTTTCATTTCCATCTTCGTCAGCAATCCCGCTTGCTTTAGATTTTGTGTAAGTATAGTTTAAATAGATACCAAATCCTTTTAAGAATTTACCCGGAAGAAAATCTAACTGACGCTGAAAAGCAACTTCAAACCCATAAACATCGACATTTTCTCCATTTCTTGATTGTAAAAATGACCAGTTTTCTCCCGCTGGAATTGGGTTTTCCTGATTAGGGAAATCTGCAGCAAATTTTTCAGCAGTATATTGGTTATCGCTGTAGTTGTAAATAAAATCATTTAATCTTTTGTAGAAAACACCTCCAGAAATTAAACCAACAGATTTGAAATAGTTCTCTGCCATGAAATCATAATTGTATGAATAAGTAGCATTAAGATCTGGATTTCCTGCCGTGATTTCTTTATCTGCAGCAATATTATTTACATAAGGAGCTAATGCATAATAGTTTGGTCTTGCCAATGCTGTTGTAGCAGCAGCTCTTAAAATTAGATCTTTTGTTGCATTGTATTGTAGCGAAATACTTGGCAATAAATTAGTGTAAGAGTTGGTATTATTGATTTTACTTTCTAATTCTTCTTCGTCTAATACACGGTTTCCTGTATAATCGATATGAGTATTTTCAACACGGAAACCTAAAACCATAGAAAGTTTATCGTTAAAATCCTGATCCCATCTAACGTAAGCAGCAGTAATTCTTTCTTTAGCGTTATAATTTACGGCCAAATATTCTGCTGGATCAGCTTCTTTTTCGAATAAAGTTGCATTGTTTAAGTCTAAACTTCCTAAGAAAGAAGCCGAAGCAAAAGTTCCTGGCACATATTTGCTTCCTGGATTAAAATCTTTTCCGTCAAAATAAGACGTTGGAACTTGCGATAATAATTCCATATCATCGTTCAGCGGAGTATAAGAATAGAAATTATTGTTTCTTTCTTTTTCTTTCAAACGAAGTCTAAGCCCCGTTCTCAACCTTCCTTTTTCACCAGCAATAACAGAGAAAGGGAAACGTATATTTACTTTTGCGCCAAATTCGCTTTCGCTAGTTTCGTCTGTATTTTCGGTAACAGAATCAAATTTAAATTCGTCAACAGACTCGCCAACAGTTGTCATTAAAGGAAATCTGATGTCTGATAAATCTTCAAACATTTCTAGACCTTTTTGGCGGTATTCGATATAACGCTCACCTGGGCGGTATTCTCTTGCTTTTGCATAGTTAGCAGACCAATCTAAATCTAATGTCGAATTGATTAAATGCTCTCCGCGAATAGAATAGTTTTGTACTCTTTGATCTTCTAATCTTCTGTTTTTATTTCTGTTATTGTCTAAACCCCCTTTTGTCTGACGTTTTACACGCCCTTCAAAACCAACAATTTCTTCACCATTATAAAGAGGCTCGATATCATCGTAAGTGGTTCTAAAACGGTTTTCTCTATCATCTCTCCAATTGTAAATTGCGTTGGCAAAAATCGTGTTATTGTCATTGAATTTGTAATCTAAAGCAACAGAAGCACTGCGACGGATACGCTGTACATCATATTTTCTAATTTCAGATGCTTGTAAATACTCATTTCCAAAATCATCTTTTACCCATTCGTTCTCGATGTTATCAGAACCATAATCTACATTATTGTATGATCCGCTGAAAACAGCGCCTAATTTATTATCAAAAAAGCGATTTCCATAAACTAAACCAGCAGTATAAGAAGCGTGGTCACGAATTGGCAAATATCCTCCAGCAAGTGTTGCAGAGATTCTTTCGCCGTTTGGAGTTGCTCTGGTAATCAAGTTTACAGAACCTCCAATCGCGTCAGCATCCATGTCTGAAGTCAATGTTTTATTTACTTCGATAGTTGAAATCATATCAGATGGAATTAAGTCCATTTGTACGTTTCTGTTGTCTCCTTCAGCAGACGGAATACGGTCACCATTTAAAGTAACAGAGTTCAAAGACGGAGCCAAACCTCTAATAATGATGTTACGAGCTTCACCTTGGTCATTCTGCATTGTGATACCTGGAACACGTTTTAAAGCATCTCCCACGTTAGCATCTGGAAAACGTCCCATTTGATCAGAAGAAATTACGTTTCCGATATTTTTGTTGTTTTTCTGCTGGTTTAACGCTTTTGCCTGACCTTTTAAGATGTCTCCAACAACAACTTCTTTTAGTTCGTTTTGAGAAGCTTTAAGCGCAAAGTCAATTACATTGTTCTTTCCTTGCTCCACTTTTATTTCTTGAGTTAAAGCAGTATATCCAATATATTTTACTTCAACTTTGTAAATTCCTTCATTAATATTTAATAACTCGAAACGACCGTTATAGTCAGAAACAGTATATTTTTTCTCGCCTACAATTTGAACCATAGCTCCAGGAAGAGGCAGTTTGTCATCGGCGTCTAATATCTTTCCAGATATAATCGCTTTCTGAGCAAAACCTGTAAAGGCGAATAAAAAGAATGCGGTTAATAGATAAAATTTCTTCATTGTGTGTGTTTAGTTTGATTTTCGATTGCGAAGCTAAAACCCCTGTATTACTAAAGCCTTGAAAAAAAATTAACATAGTGTTATGATTGTCCATTGAAATTTGAAATTTATTAATGTTTAAATAACACTAAAGCTGACAAATAATTGATTCACAATTAAAAAGAAAAACAATAATTTGACTGTATTTGAAAATTTGGCGTTAAATTTGCCGTATCAATCACAATCAAAAATCATCAATCATGTTAAAACAATTTTTTATCCTATGTTCAGGAGTCGATAGAGACCTCTTGAAAGACTGTTCAGAAGGAGAACAAACCAAATATGTTGGTATTGGTGCCACAGTTTTCTTTACAGCAGTTATGGCTTTCTTGGCCAGTGCGTATGCACTTTTTACCGTTTTTGATTCTATTTATCCCGCTCTGATTTTTGGATTTGTATGGAGTTTGCTGATTTTTAATCTGGATCGTTTTATTGTTTCTACGATTAAAAAAAGAGATCGTTTTTTGGATGAATTCCTGCAGGCAACTCCCCGTATTGCTTTGGCTATTATTATTGCGATTGTAATTTCGAAACCTTTGGAGATTAAAATCTTTGAAAAAGAAATCAATACCGTTTTATTGAAAGAAAAAAATGAAATGGAATTGGCCAATAAAAAACAAATTGGAACTTATTTCAAGACAGATTTAGATAAAAATAAAGCCGAAATAGCTGCTTTAAAAGCTGATATTGTAAAGAAAGAAAAAGAAGTAAACGCTTTATATTCAACTTACATTACAGAAGCAGAGGGAACTGCTGGAACTAAAAAATTAGGAAAAGGTCCAGTTTATAAAGAAAAACGTGAAAAACACGATGCCGCTCTTAAAGAGTTTGAAACTTTAAAAAAGACAAACGAAGCTAAAATTGCTGAAAAAGAAAAAGCAGGCGTACAGCTTCAAGCCGATTTAGATAAAAAAGTTTCGCAAACCCAACCCATTATTGAAGGTTTCGATGGATTAATGGCGCGAATTAATGCTTTGAATAAACTGCCTTGGCTGCCTTCATTTTTCATTATGCTGTTGTTTTTGGCAATCGAAACTTCACCAATTATTGCCAAATTATTGGCGCCAAAAGGAGAATTCGATTTCAAACAAGAAGAAGCCGAAACTGCAATGAAAGCTACTTTGGCACAAAATAAATACCAACGCGATTTATTAGTGAAAACCAGTGCCGAAATGCACGATAAAGTTTACGCTGACATCTCAGAAGACAAAGGATTATTTGATTTACAGCGAAAAAATGCAAAAGAATTGCTGGAACTGCAATCGCATAAATTTGTAGAAAAACAGAAGGCGACTTTGTAAATGAGTACAAAGTGCAAAGTTTAAATACAAAGCCCGAAATAGAATCTCTATTTCGGGTCTTTTTTATTTTATAAGTCAATAATCTTTGTACTTTGTACTCAGAACTTTGTACTTTTAAACTACATATAACTTAAAATCTCTTTTTTATAAGCATCATATTCTCCTTGCATAATCAAACCATTATCAAGAAGTTTTTTGTAATTCTGTAATTTATCGAAAAGTTCTTCTTTAGATAAATCGCTCAATTTACGTTCTCCTGCTGGCTGAGTCGGAAGCGGTTCATAAGTTTCTGTAACAGCCGGCGCTGCAGGTAAAATTTCTGCAAAGCTTGTTACTTCTTCTGTTTCAACTTCTTCAATTTCCTCTGCTTCTTCTTCAAAAACAGGTTCAGCAGTTTCCTGAATTGGAGTTGCTGTTTGAACAGGATTTTTCAATAAATCCAATTGTTCTTTAGCATAAGTATAAATTTTTCTAGCCTGAATTTTCGGAATATAATCAATAGAAACAGCTAAATCTGTTTTAGTGCCAAATGAAAATTCAGAACCTAAAATGTTCTCTTTTACAAAAGTACTCGCAATATCATCCCAAGTATAATCGGTAAAATCCATAGAAAGACCTAAATTTTTAGGCTTGCAGATAATAATACGCTTGTTAGTTAATACAATGCTGTCTGGAAAAACAGTAATAGCAGGTTTCTTTTGCACTGCGATGTATCCAACTTCTTCGCCTTTCATCAATAAATCGTTAAGTTTAGAAGTGATTTTTTCAATCGCTTTTGGATCTTGTTCTTCGTTCAGAAATTTTTTAAATTGTTCTTTCATTTTTTTAAGGTTCTAAGTCGCTGAGTTTTTCACTGATGCTACAAATGTAATGCCTAATTTTATAATTAGATAATTTCGCTCTGAATTTTCTTTGTTAAGCTTTTGAAAACTAATTCATACGAATGGTCTATGAGCTCTTTTACAAATTTATCTGCTAAGTTTCCGTTTAGGGCTATCGTATTCCAATGCACTTTGCTCATATGATATCCAGGTTGAATTTCGTCATACTCAGCTCTCAGTTCTTGTGCGCGGTCTGGATCACATTTTAAATTGACAGATTGTTCGTTTTTTTCCCATTGAGAAAGCGAAGACAAAGCAAACATTTTTCCGCCGACTTTAAAGACCAATGTATCTTCGTCAAAAGGAAAATGCTCACTGACGCCTTTTTTCGAAAGACAATATTCGTAAAACGTTTCTAAATTCATAACTGTTTATTTACTAATTTCACCCAAATGTGTGTATTTAAAGCCTTTTTCATATTTAAGGCCATAACCAAAAACACGATCCATAGCCGAATGCGAAAATAGAATAATTCCTGTTAATTGAATGCTTTCAATACTTAAATAACATCCAATGGCATAAATTAAAAGTGCAACTCCTTTAAGATGAAAGATATTATAAGCAAAAGCACCAATTTTGTTTCCGAAAACATATCCAATCATCGATAAATCAGGAGCCAAGATCAAAACCAGAAACCACCACCATTCATAGCTTAAGCGGTTAAAAAGAAATATTCCGAGAATAAATAAAGCGGCTTCTTCGAGTTTTAAGACTGTTTTCATTTGACTATTTTTTCCATCATCTTTTCAGGATGATTCAGTTTTGTAAATCCGAATTTCTCGTATAAAAAGTGAGCGTCAGTGGTTGCCAATCGCCAGATTTTGACTTCTTCGAGTTGAGGCTCATTCATCATCGTTTCGATTAAAATGGATGAATATCCTTTTCCGCGGTGTTCTTCGGTAATAAAAACATCCATTAAATAAGCAAAAACAACATAATCGGTTATAACGCGCGCAAAACCAATTTGTTTGCCATCCAAATAAATTCCGAAACAAACCGAAGCATCAATGGTACGTTGCACTTCTTCTATAGTTCGTCCCGCAGCCCAATAAATATCTTTTAAAAAGTTCTGTATAAACGGAACATCGAGTTTTGTTTTGTCAGTTGATACTGTTATCATTAAGGGATGTTTTTTAACCACAAATTACACAAATTTTCACAAATTATTTTTTAAGATTAAAGTTTACAAATGATTAAATCTGTATAAATCTTTTTATCCCGATAGCTATTGGGAGTGGCAAAATAAAAAAAGAAATTCGCGAAAATTTGTGTAATTTGTGGTTGATTTTAAATTTTGTATAGTATTGGTTTCGATGGACTAGCGTCATTTTCAAACGAAGCGATTTGAAGATTTAGTATATAATTTCCATCTTCAATTTCGTCTGAAACATAAATCATTTCGGTGATTGTGGCATTAAATCTTGCATCAGGATTTAAATTATGAGTGTCTTTCACATTCCAAAACGCTTTATGAGCCAATAATTTCCCTTCGTCATGTTCTTTGTCTACACTTGGAAGATCAATTAATAAATGCTGAATTTCGCTTTCGCGGATGAAAATCGCAGCATCTTCAGACAAATACGGCGGATTCGTATTCGAATATTTTCTTGATTTTTTTTCCAGCTGATTTGGAAGCGTTCTGATAATTAATGCTTCCGTTTTTTCAGTGATTAAACTCGCAATTTGCTCTTTCGTAATCACAAAATCTTCTCCAATTTTTTCAGGTTCAACCGTAATCAATTTAGCAAAAAAGAAAAACTGTTTTAAGGATTGATTGATGCTGTAAAAATCATTTGTAATATGTCCTAAACATTCCGTATGCGTTCCATGTCCATGCGGATTAAAGAAAATATTATTGAAATTCGTAGATGATTTTCCTTCCGAAACTTTCCCAATCCAGTCGCCAAAAATGACCGGTTCAATTGACGGTTTTTCGATGTACCAAGCAATCGGGTTTTCGTCTGTATTGGTTAATGGAATGGAGATATCGATTGGTTTAGATAAGTCGATTTCGAAGTTGTTGATTTTTGCTAACACAAATTTGGATTTTATGCCGCAAAGACGCTAGGTCACAAAGTTTAATAATTTTGAGCCTTTGTGCCTTCGTGGCTAATTTTATTCTTCCAAATTTAGATAAAATAAATCTGAAGCAATTCCATCCGTTAAAAATTTTCCTTTAAGGGTTGGTTTTAGGATATTGTTATCAATCGAAAGCAAATCATCATTTAAGAATTTTTGAGATTGTTCTAGTAAATAATTCAAATATTCTGAACCATATTCCTTTTCAATTCGATCTAAAGAAACGCCCCAAATCGTTCGCAATCCAGTCATAATATATTCATTGTAACGATCTGAAATGGTTAAAACTTCAGTTTCAATAGGAAGTTCATCATTTTGAATTGCTTTTAAATACAAAGAATTATTAGCAATATTCCAGCCTCTTTTTTCGCCGTCATAACTATGCGCCGAAGGTCCTATTCCGATGTATTTTTTACCTAGCCAGTAAGCCGAATTGTTTTTGGAGAAATAGTTTTCTTTTCCGAAATTCGATAATTCGTAATGAATAAAACCATTTTTTTGAAGCATTTCAACCAGAATCATAAAATGGTTGGATGCGACTTCATCTTGAGGTTCAGCAATTTTTCCAGTCTGAATTAATTTGCTTAAAGCTGTTTTCGGTTCAACCGTCAAAGCATAACTAGAAATATGCGGAATACCAAAATCCAGAGCAGTTTGAATATTTTGTCTCCACATTTCATCGCTCATTCCTGGAATTCCATATATCAAATCGAGTGAAATATTATCAAAATATTTTGTCGCTTCTTCCAAACATTTTTTGGCTTCCGCCGAATTATGAGCGCGATTCATCATTTTCAAATCATCTTCATAAAAAGACTGAATTCCAATGCTTAATCGGTTTATCGGACTTTTGGATAACTCTAAAATACGTTCCGCCGACAAATCATCTGGGTTAGCTTCAAGTGTAATTTCTGGATTTTCGACAACTTTATAATTTTTGTAAACTTCAGAAATTAAAAAGTTTATTTCGTCATTATTTAAAACAGAAGGCGTTCCCCCGCCAAAGTATATCGTTTCAATGATATTGTCATTCTGAGCGGAGTCGAAGGGTATTCGCATACCAATTTCTTTAGCCAAAGCCAAAACCATCTCGTCTTTCTTTTTCATCGAAGTCGAAAAATGAAAGTCGCAGTAATGGCAAGCTTGTTTGCAAAAAGGAATATGGATGTAGATACCGCTCATTTTTTTAGTTTTCAGTCTCAGTTTTCGGTCTCAATCTCAGCTGTAAACTGTGACTGTGACTGAAAACTACTTTTTAATTCGATCTTCGTTTTGTTTCACAAAAGCATCCCAACCCGAATAACTTTTCCCAGCAACGACTTTTCCAGAATTGAAGTGATGGCAAACTGCAGCTGCCAAACCGTCTGTTGAATCGAGATTTTTTGGTAATTCTTTTAAACCTAAAAGCTGTTGGAGCATTTTGGCAACTTGTTCTTTACTTGCATTTCCGTTTCCGGTAATCGCCATTTTTATCTTTTTAGGCTCATACTCTGTAATAGGAATGCCTCTTGAAAGTCCCGCAGCCATTGCAACGCCTTGCGCGCGACCTAATTTCAGCATAGATTGCACGTTTTTTCCGAAGAAAGGTGCTTCAATCGCAATTTCGTCTGGGCAATGCGTCTCGATTAATTCGATAGTTCGCTCAAAAATGATTCTTAGTTTTTGGTAATGATTATCGTATTTGGAAAGTTGCAATTCGTTTAACTGCAGAAATTCCATTTTTTTATTGATTACTTTAATCAATCCGAAACCCATAATTGTGGTTCCAGGGTCAATACCTAATATGATGCGTTCTTGTGTCAATTTTTTTTGTTTCAGGTTTGAAGTTTCAAGTTTTTTGAAAATCAAACAATTCATTTTCTCATTTTCAAATTGCCACATTTTCAAATTGATTACTTTTGCGGCATGATTTCAATTCCTCACAAAGCTAAGCAATTCCTAGTTCTTCTGGCCAAACTTTTGATTGTTGGCGGCGCATTTTATTTTATTTACAATCAGCTGGCTAACAACGACAAATTAGATTGGCAGAAGTTTATTGTCTTGTTCAAGAAAAACCAGTCGGTTTTAGGGATTTCTTTTATTCTTCTTTTGAGTGTTTTGAATCGTTATTTTGAGATTTTAAAATGGCAGAATCTTGCGCAGGTTATTCATAAAATATCAGTTTACGAAGCCACAAAACAGGTTTTAGCGGCATTAACAGCTGGAATTTTTACGCCAAATGGAGTAGGTGAGTATGCTGGAAAAGCATTGTATTATGCAAAATCTGAAGCCAAGAGAGTTGTTTTTTTAAACCTGATTTGCAACGGAATCCAAATGATTCTAACCATCATTTTTGGAATTTTCGGATTATTGTATTTTAACGCTGAATTTAATGTAATTACAACTAAAACAGTCCTGATTCTCTTTGGCGGATTTATGCTGATTTTGATTCTGTTATTCTCCATTAAAAAGATAAAAGTAAAAGGCTATTCGATTGAAAAACTGATTCATAAAATCAACGAAATTCCGAAATCGGTTCATCAGAAAAATATCTTTTTGGGAATCTGCCGCTATTTGGTTTTTTCGCATCAATATTACTTTTTGTTTTTAGGTTTTGATGTCGATCTTCCTTATTTGACTTTAATGGCTGCGATTACTTCGGTTTACTTTTTAGCTTCGTCATTGCCAACTTTTCAATTTTTAGACTTTGCCGTAAAAGGAAGCGTTGCGATATATTTCTTCGGAATTTTGGGTGTTAACGAATGGATTGTAATTTTCATCAGCACTTTAATGTGGTTTTTAAATGTCGTGTTGCCAGTAGTTTTAGGAAGTTATTTTGTACTGAATTTTAAAACTAAAACAGCAGAATGACATTGATATTATTCAGCATATTAGCAATTTATATTGTTAGCATTTTTTTGCTGATTTATGGTTTTTTTAAAGTGAAGAAATATCAAAAAACAGATTTAAAACCGCAAACAAGTTTTACGATTATAGTTCCATTTCGAAATGAAAAAGAAAATCTGCCTATACTTTTAGAGAGTTTTTCAAACTTAAATTATCCGAGAGATTTATTTGAAGTGATTTTGGTTGATGATTCTTCAAATGAAAAGTTTCAGGTTTCAAGTTTCAGGTTTCAAGTTTCGATAATCGATAATATTCGGATTTCAAATTCTCCAAAAAAGGACGCGATTACAACTGCAATGCAACATGTAAAAACCGATTGGGTTATTACCACAGATGCTGATTGCATTGTTCTGAAAAATTGGCTTTTGGCCTTTGATAATTACATTCAGGAGAACAAAGTTTCGATGTTAGCTGGTGCTGTAAGGTATCAATGTGAAAATTCTTTTTTAGATCATTTTCAGCAATTAGACTTGACAAGTTTGCAAGGTGCAACCATTGGAAGTTTCGGAATCAATAAAGGTTTTATGTGCAATGGAGCTAATTTTGCCTATACGAAATCATTATTCGAAAAACTGAATGGCTTTGATGGAAACGAAAAAATCGCTAGCGGAGATGATGTTTTTTTACTGCAGAAAGCAATTGAAAAATTTCCAAAAGAAGTTCAGTATCTAAAAGCTGACGAAGCAATTGTCGTTACAAAACCAACCGAAAACTGGAAATCATTATTTTATCAAAGAGTGCGCTGGGCGGCCAAAACAACATCATATAAAAGCACTTTTGGTAAATTTCTCGGGTTGATTGTTTTTTTCGGAAATTTGAGTTTTGTTTTTGGATTTTTCTTTCTTCTTTTCGGAATTTGGTCTTATCCGATTTTTGGTCTTTTTGCTTTTTTTAAGTTTGCAATCGATTATGTTTTGCTTTCAATAACGAATCAATTTTTGACTAAAACTAGAATAAAAAGTCTTTTGTTGAGTAGTTTGTTGTATCCTTTTTTTAGCTCAACAGTAGCCCTATATAGTTTGTTTGGCTCTTATGAATGGAAAGATCGTCAGTTTAAAAAATAATTTCTTTTGAAATAGAGTTCCTTAGCCCTGATGGGAGCGGCATCTTTTTGCTTTTTTCTTTAAAAAGCAAAAAATATAGCGGACAGCAGGAATCAGCTCCTTATAAAACTTATTTATCGTCTTTTGCTTTTAGAATAACAGGCAGAATAAATTGTGTTTTTACTGGAATACCACGTTTTATAGCCGGATTTACTTTTGGGAAATCGACTAAGCGAGCATGCAGAATGCTGTCAATTTTTATGGTGTCATAGGCTACAGAATCTTTAGGAAACTGAGGTTCAAACTTCATGGTTGAATTTGGAAAGACAGTAACTTTCACTTCGATAGTATCCAATTCTGGATATAATATCGATAAAGTATCTACGTTTAGTTTTTCTTGGATAAGGTTTGACATGACTTCAAAAAAACATTGCTGACGAAGTTTTTTATCGGCAATTTTATCACAGTTAGGAACAGAAGGATATTCGTCAACTTCTTTCCAATTGATTGACTTTAGCTCTTTTTGAAGTAATTCTTTTTCAGACGGAACCTGCTTCTCAAAATATTGACAAGAACTAAAAAGAATACAAATAAAAAAAGGGAAAAACTGCCTCAAAGTTTTAAAATTGAATGAATGAACAAAAATACAATTTTTTTTTGTGAAGCTTGCCTAGGTTCATGGCATTTTCATACTTTAAAGATACATATTTTAAGGTTTGTACGAAAAAAAATAAAGTAGTAATTTGTAAAAATAAATTGATAAAAATAATATGGATTTACTTTTAGTGCTGTTGGGGTTTATATGCGTAATAGTAGGTGTTTTTGGAAGTTTTCTCCCTGTGTTGCCTGGATTATCAAGCTGTTGGGTTGGGCTGTTGCTCCTGTATCTAACCAAGGCAGTAGAAAACAATTATTGGGTTCTTGGAATCACTTTTGTTTTGATGGTAACGATTACCATTTTAGATTATGTGATTCCATCTAAGGGAACCAAAAAGTTTGGAGGAAGTTCTTATGGAATCTGGGGAACCAATATTGGTTTGATTGTTGGGATTATAGCGCCAATTCCGTTTGGAATTATTATTGGTCCGTTTGTAGGAGCGCTTGTTGGCGAATTATTATACGATTCTCAAAATCATAAACGTGCGCTAAAAGCGGCTACAGGTTCTGTTCTCGGATTCTTGGCTTCGAGTTTTGTGAACTTCTTTTTTTCAGTGATTTATCTCGGGATTTTTCTGACTATCCTTTGGCAAAATAGAGCGCTTATTTTCTAAATGGTAATTTTGACTTTAAGCTTTTTCTTATATTTTTGATTTTTTGAAAAAAACTCTTAAAATTTTAAAAATATTTTTTGTATCTTATAGGTTACGTCAAGCTTTATATTTGCTCATTTCCTCATTTTTTAGGGCTAAATGCTTGAAAATCGACCACCTAAATTTTTAACTTAATTTTTGGAAATGTTAAAATATTTTATATTTTTATCACGATAATCGATGAAAAGCCTCACTTTATCGGTTATTTTAAATAAGTATAAATAATCATTTTTTAAGTTATGAGTATGACCCCAAACCTACAAATTGAACTTAGACGCTTTATTTCTTCTAATGTTGTCTCCAAGTTAAACAAGTTTTATTTTGAAAATGATGCGCTTTTAATCAAAGGAATAGATGTCTCGATCGGCACAATTCTGATGGGACTCTACAACAAAGCAGAAGAATCTGATTTTTATTCCGAAATTGTCTCGCTAATCCAAGAAGATTCCACTTTTTACCAAGAAGTAGATTTTAATGCAGGCAGAATTTTATCAGTCGACGACTGCTACCGTTTAGAAGGAAATGTATTGCTGAAAGAATTGTTTTCAAATAAAAAAGGCAGAATTTCAGAAATGGTTTCTAACGAAGTTGGCATAAAAAGCGAAACAGCCAGAGAAATACTAAACTTTTCAGCATTACTTGTAATGTCTTACTTAAGATATAATCTTCAATTAATAGAAAGTTTAAAACTCCTTTTAGAAGATCAAAAAAGAGATATTTTAAACAGCATTCCTCCCGGAATCAAAATCATCCTAGGTTTTTCAAATTACGAAACAGTAGAAGACAAAAACCAATCTATCGGAAGATCTATTTTTACCCTTTTCGGACATAATTTTTTTAGTTTTTAAAAATAAAAAATCCCATTTTCAAGAAGAAAACAGGATTCATTTATAATTTAATTTGAAAAACAATTACATGTTTTTCAAATTGATAATTTCTTGATCGGTCAAAAAGCGCCAATTTCCACGAGGAAGATTCTTTTTGGTCAGTCCGGCAAATGAAACACGGTCAATTCGTAATACATTATAATCAAACGATTCAAAAATAGCACGCACCACCTTTACGTTAGCAGTACGCAATTTAAGGCCAACTTCGCTTTTTGGCTCATTATCGATATAGCTTACTTCTTCAACAAAAACGCGGTGTCCGTCAAGAACAAGACCTTTGCTGATTTTTTCTAAGTCTTCAAATTTTAAGTTTTTGTCTAAAGAAACTTGGTAAATCTTAGACGATTTTTGATTTGGCAACGTAAATTTACGAATCATATCGGTGTCGTTAGTAAACAATAACAAACCAGTTGTATTCTTGTCCATTCTTCCGACAGGAGCAATTTTTGCATTTGTAGAACCACGAACTAGCTCTAGAACGTTACGATATTCCTGGCCTTCGTCAAGCGCAGTCGTAAAGTTTTTAGGCTTATTCAATAAGATATATTCTTTCTTTTCTGGAGTTAGAGTAACACCATCAAAATTTACAACATCATTTAATTTTACCAAATACCCCATTTCAGTAACCACCGTTCCGTTAACTTTTACATTTCCAGACTGAATGTAAATATCGGCATCACGACGAGAACAAATACCAGAATTAGAAATGTACTTGTTTAAGCGAATTTCATCTGAAGCTTTTTGTCTCTTAGCCGGCTGATTTTGTTTTCTGAATTTTTCAGCTGCTGCTTCTTGAGCTGCTTTTACTTCAGGTTTTACTTTTTTCGGTCCCTGCGCGCGTTTTGGTAAAGCAGGTTTTGGCTTGTTAGAGTTTGATCGTGAGCTGTTTGGTCTCGATCCGCCTCTTTTATTGTTGCCTTCCTTATTGTTCATAGAATCATTAATTTGTGCAAAGATAGTTTTTTCCTGCTAATAAATCCTAAGTTCAATGTTCTTAGATTAATAGCGCTGATTTTTTAATAATTAGAAGCGTGATAATTGGCTTCGTTTAAACATTTTGAATATTTTGCAATGATTCATAAAGTTGGACACAAAGTCTCGCAGAAAAATCTTTGTGTATCTCCGTGGAATATAGCTTAATAATTAGAAATCAATTCCTTTCCATGCCATAAAACACTAGGATTAATCAGTATAATGCAGAAAACGCCAGAAACAATCAGGAATTTTAAAACATTATGGAGCCTTAGAAATTGTTCTTTAGAATTGGATTGCCATAAATAAATCAGGAAGAAAAGCAGGACACCAAAACATATATAAAAATAGATATCCATATAACCCACATCATGTATGTTGACCAAAACATAAACTGGCACAATGGTTAAAAAAGTCAAAGCCGTAATGATTTGTTTTGAAATTTTTTCGCCATACAAAACAGGAATGGTTCTATAATCGGTTACTAAATCGCCTTTCAGATTTTCAAGATCTTTTATCATTTCGCGAATCAATAAAAGTAAAAACAAGAAAACTGCATGAGCAGAGATCACGACAAAATGACTCATATGATTTTCGATTTCTTCAAACGAAATTTTATTGTAGAAGTACAGCAAAATGGCAAAAAATGGAGTGACAGCCAGTAATGCCGACATTAGATTTCCGATAATTGGGTACTTTTTAATTTTATGCGAATAAAACCAAATCATGAAAATATACGCAGAAAAGAATAAAAAAGCGCGCCACGAAACAATAGAAGCCATTAAAACTGCTAAGAAATTCAAGCTGAAATAAACATTCAGTTTTGTTTTCTGGCTTACCAAACGATCTAGCATAGACTTGTTGGGTCTATTTATTAAGTCTTTCTGGCTGTCGTAAAAATTGTTGATAATATAACCTGAAGCAATTGTGATAGCCGAAGCAAAAACAATTAGAAACAAATAAAAATCTAACAGAATATCTAGTGCTCTAATTTCTGGCGCCAATATAAAAATTGCCGATAAATATTGTGCTAAAACGATTATTGGAATGTTATAACCTCTAACCACAGAGAACAAACTAACAATTTTCATTATTAAAAGTTTATTTTGTCTGCTCAGCATTTCTTATAGGTTATAGTTTTTAGAGTGGTAATTTAAGGCTATTATTTTTTCTAGAAGAATTAAAGCTTGTTTTTTAATAAAACTTTAGAACCAAATCCTAATTTTCTAATGCAGGCCAAAGCTTGTTTTTGAGAAATATCAACATCTGTTATATCTTTCTTTTCAACAAAAACTACAGATCCACTCCATGGATTTGGCGCATCTGGAATAAAAACGGCAAATTTGTTTTCGTTTATCTCTTCAATTAAAAAAGCAAATTGCAATCCAGCATCTGTTGGTACCAAAATGACTTTTAAATCATCCTTAGATTCAAGTCCCATAATGTTTTCATTCATGTTTTTCATAAATGAATATCCAGGAACAAAGCTCAGAATGCCATCTTCTAATTTCTGAATCAAATTTTTTGCTTTGGCAGTTTTCGCCAATAAACCCGCAACAAAACAAATAAGGATTATGATTATTATTCCAGCAAGTTCTTGAAGAGCAATTCCTAAAACATGTATTCTAGGAAGGTGTTCTGCCAGCGGAAGCGTAATTTTTTGAATAATGCCATAACTTTTTTCAAGAATAACGAGCAGTACAACCAATGGTGCCAAAAAGAGAATTCCTCCTAAAAAAGTTGCTTTAATTATTTTAAAAATACTTTTCATAATAAATAACTTTTTAGGATGAAAACTTATGGGAATCTACTCAAATAATTTCTGGGTTTAAAGCATTAAAATTGGTAAACAACTTCTAATTTATAGTCTTTTAAAGCTGCTTTTGCACGTTCTAAATCTTCAGTAAATCCAAGGATATAACCGCCGCCTCCAGAACCGCATAGTTTTAGATAATAATCGTTGGAGTCAATTCCGTGTTGCCAGATTCCATGAAACTGTTCCGGAATCATTGGTTTGAAATGATTTAAAACAACTTTAGAAAGTTTTTTGGTATTGGTAAACAAAGACTTCATATCGCCATGCAAGAAGTTTTCTACGCAGGCATCTGTATATTTCACAAACTGATTTTTAAGCATCGCACGGAAACCTTTATCTTTTAAATTTTCCATAAAAATGCTAACCATTGGAGCAGTTTCTCCAACAATTCCTGAATCTAACAAAAATACAGCACCTTTTCCGTCAAAACTTTGGGTTGGAATTCCAGTTGCTTCAATATTGTCTTTTGAATTAATCAGGATTGGAATGCTCAAATAGCTGTTTAGAGGATCTAAACCAGAACTTTTTCCGTGAAAAAAGCTTTCCATTTGAGAGAATATATTTTTTAAGTGCAATAATTTTTCGCGAGTCAGATTCTCTAGAACGGTGATTTTGTTTGTAGCGTATTTGTCATAAATAGCCGCAACAAGCGCGCCGCTGCTTCCAACGCCATATCCTTGCGGAATGCTAGAATCGAAATACATTCCAGTTTCAACATCATTTTTTAAAGTTTCTAAATCAAATGTAACCAATTCTGGCTGTTGTGTATGCAGCACTTCAAGATAAGCCGCAAAACTTCTTAAACTTCTGTTAGAAGCAATAGCTTCTTCTGTAGGTTCTTCGCTTTTTTTCAAAGCGCCATTATAAAAATTATAAGGAATAGAAAGTCCTTTAGAGTCGCGGATAATTCCGTATTCTCCAAAGAGTAATATTTTTGAGTAAAATAAAGGTCCTTTCATGGTCTATTTAATGTCTTTCTTAATTTTATTTGGGTTTTGCCTAGTGTCGAAAAATGCAATTATTTCAATTCTTTTTGTATTGAATTTATAATAGATTGTTGTTTGTTTTGACAAAACACATTTTCTATAATTTTTATTTAATTCCGATTTAGGGAAAATTTCAGGTTCAACTTGTATTAGATAAATTACTTTGTCGAGATTTGATATAAATTTATTTTTTATTCTTTCAGACCATCGACTTTCTAAATATTCAAATAGTTCAAATAAACTTTTTTCGGCATTTTTTGAAAAGACTATTGTTCTTTTCATTAACGAAATTTTTTCATCATTTCTTCATATTCAACAAATTCACCACGTTCAATTTGTCTTTCTCCTTCTTCAATTTCTGCTTTTTGCTCGTCAGTCAAATCATGCCACCAATCTTTCTGTTCTTTTTTAAAAATTTTTCGAATAGATCTTATGATGTTAGGATTTTCTGTTTCAGCTAAAAGCTTTATCAGTTCTAATTTTTCTAATTGAATGTCCATAACCAAAAATTTAACTAAAGATACGGAAAATTATAATGCAATCGCACCACTTCCAATTTTGTCGCAAATGTATTGACTATTCTGACAAAATACAACTAATTCGTCTTGAATAAATTCGAGTACTTTCGTTGCAACGTTTTCAGGATAAAGTACATGCACATTTGCCCCAGCATCAAGCGTAAAACATACTGGAATTTGGGTTTCATTTCTAAATTTCCAAATCGCATTTATGATGTGAAGCGTGTTTGGTTTCATCAAAATAAAATAAGGCATTGAAGTCATCATCATAGCATGTAAAGTCAGTGCTTCACTTTCTACAACTTTAATGAATTCGTCTAAATTTCCACTTTCAAAAATGGCGATTAATTTATCCAGGTTTTCATGTGCTTGAGCAAAACGTCTTTCTGCATACGGATGATTGTGCATTAAATCGTGTCCCACCGTACTCGAAACTTGTTTTTCACCTTTGTCAACTAATAAAATAGTATCTTGATAATTCTTGAAATTTTCATGGATTGTGTATGGGAATTCTACTCCAAACAAGTCTGTGCTGCCTTCAATATTAGCCTGATTTCCCCAAACTACTACGTTCCCTTTTACGCTTCGGCAGGCACTTCCAGAACCTAAACGAGCCAAAAATGAAGCTTTTTGATAGAAGTAATCATCAGTCATTTCTGGATTCAGTAATTTTTCCAGACTCATAAAATTCATCGCTAATGCAGCCATTCCAGAAGCTGAAGAAGCAATTCCTGAACTGTGCGGAAATGTATTCTGAGTATCAATCGTAAAATGATAATCCTTTAAAAATGGCAGATAAACCTCAACTCTTTCCAAAAACTTCTGAATCTTAGGTTTGAAATCTTCTTTTGGTTTTCCCTCAAAAAGCAAATCAAAAGAAAAACCATTTGCTCCGCTCGGTGGAGTCGAAGCGCCTTTTTTAGAAAAAGCCAATTTCGTAATTGTTTTACAGTTGTTAAGCGTAAAACTTACCGAAGGATTTGCTGGAATCTGGTTCTCTTTTTTCCCCCAGTATTTTACTAAGGCAATGTTGCTTGGAGCGCTCCATTCAAAGTTCCCGTTTTCGATTGTTGAAGTATATTTATTTGGAATAAAATCAGCTGCTGTTAACATGAATTATAAAATTTTGGCAAAGATAACTTTTTCATTTTTCAACATGTAAGTTATTTAAGAAATTATAAGCATGATTTACTAAAAATGAACTTTGACATGATTGTCATCCCGAGCGGAGTCTAAGGCTTATGAATTGGAAAGGGCTTCGACTCCGCTCAGCCTAACACAGAATTAAATCCTTCAAATGAACTTATTATAACTTATTATGGTTTAAATTTTCTTTTGCCTATTTTTGAATTCAAAATTTGATGTCATGAATAAGTTTGTAAAAATCGCTATAGCTTTAGTAATTTGTTTAACAGTAGGATATTCTGCCAGTTTAGTAACAAGACCCAGTATTGAAACTTGGTATGTCATGCTAGAAAAACCAGTTTTTAATCCGCCGAATTGGATTTTTATGCCGGTTTGGACAGTACTATATATTTTAATGGCTGTTGCAGCAGCGTTGGTTTGGGATAGAATAAAAGAAAATACCGAGGAAGTTAAAAAAGCTCTGCTTTTCTTCATTATTCAATTGATTTTAAACTCAATTTGGTCTTATTTATTCTTCGGATTAAAGAACCCGATGTTAGCTTTAATTGAAATTGTGCTTTTATGGCTGATGATTTACGAAACGTATTTGAAATTCATCAAAATCAATAAAACTGCTGGTTATTTATTGATTCCATATTTAGCTTGGGTTGGGTTTGCAACAGTTTTAAATGCCAGTATTTGGTGGTTGAATAAATAAGTTTTGTTTTAAGTTTCAAGTTTTCTTTGTTTCAAGTTAGGCTACTTCAGTTTCTTAAATTCTTCATTTTTGGCAAACAAAAAATCCATCGTATACAGTAAATTTTTCTTTTTTAGAATAATTTCCGATTGCGGATCGGCTGTACAAAAGTCTAGGAAAAGAGCTTTTTCATCGGGATTTAATTTTAAGTCTTTTGTGAAAAAGTCCAACGGGCAAGTTGATTCTACGAATGTTTTGAAATCCAATTCAGGGGTTTTCTTTTTAGGTTTTTCTTTTTCCTTTTTGAATAATCTAATAAGTCCTTCTCCCATTGCGATAAAATTCATTCCGTTTGTAATGGTGCCATCGTAAACGCCGGTATATTTACTTAAATTATTGGAAGCTTTTATTGATGCAATCGAATCTGAAACTTCTGCAGCTGGACCTACGTGGGGGAATTTTATAGTTGTGATTAAGACCTCATCCAATTCTTCAGGTTTCAGAATCATATTTACCACAATATTGTTCTGGTCTATATTTTCTTGAGAAATTTTAAGCCTTTTAAAAAAATAATCTTTAGAGAAAAACAACAGACTGTCTTTTGGACGAACCAGAATCGAAAATTCACCAAGTTCATTTGTTCTTGTACTGGTTTGAGCTGTTTTATTAATTACTTCTACTTTATTAAGCGGAATGTTTTGTGAAAGAACTTTCCCAGTTAATAGTTTTTCGGATTGAGAAAAAGTGAGTTGATAGGTGAAAAAAGAAATTGTGGTAAGTAATTTTACTCTCATATAGGATTAATTAGTTGAGAGTAAAATTATTAGAATAGTCTTAATGAAAACTTACAGAATCTGTAAATTCTTGTTAATAAGCAATGTTGCTTTTTTGGATGAATTTTTCAAGTTCACCGTTATTAAACAAAATAGGACCATGGCCAAAACACAATATTTTGGGTTTTAAAGATGCAAGTTTTAATATTGATTTTCTATTGGTTTCCTTATCAGCGGTAAATAGATGTGGAGGTTCGTGCAATCCGACTTTTGTAGTGAGCAGATTCATATTGGTCATGGCATCGCCAACAATCAAAACGCCGTCTTTCTCCCTGAAAAATGAGATGTGACCTCTAGAATGTCCAGGAGTTTCAATAACTGTAAACCCACCTATTTGATCGCCTTCTTTTAAGGTTTGAGAAACGGGAGTGCCTTTTCCTGCCCAGAAATTTTTCTGAAATTTTGAAAAAATATGATTCGGATTTGGGTATTCTGTAAATACATTACCGCTTTCAGCAAACTCTTTTTCAGACTCACTGCATAGAAGAGGAATGTTCAAGGTTTCGCAGATTATTTTACTGCTTCCCTGATGGTCGGCGTGGGCGTGTGTTAATGCGTGTTTGGCAACGGTTTTGTCTTTAATTGCTTTAAAAATCTTATTTGCAGAAGTTCTGATTCCTGCGTCAATTAAAACATCTTCAATCAAATAAGAATTAATAGAGTTTCTAGGAAATAAAGGGATTTGGTAAACGTCTTTGGCAATATTCTTCATCTTTTTCAAATTTTATTTTGACAAAGATTTGAATTCCATTTCTCAACTCACTTGATAAATGTTAAGAAATGCCCTGACGGATTCTGCTCAGCGATTCTGGTGTAATTCCGAGAAAAGAGGCGATATAAATTAAAGGTGTTCGCTGGATTATTTTGGCTGGAGCCGAAGCTAAAAAAGTCTGGTATTTTTCTTTGGCAGGAATCATTTGAAGTTTTAAAACTCTGTCTGCCATACAAAGGTAATTTTGTTCAGCAAGAATTCTTCCGACACGTTCCCAATTTGGAATTTCATTATACAGAAACTGCATTTTTTCAAAAGTAATCGAAAGCACTTCACAATCTTCAATACACTGAATATTCTCAAAAGAAACAGATTGATTTATAAAACTTGAATACGAAGCAATAAAGCCGTCGTCACAGCCTAAATAAGTCGTGATTTCTTTTCCATCCTTAAGATAATAAACTCGCGCCAATCCTTCAATAATAAAGAAAATCTTGTTGCTGATTTTTCCCATTAACGAAAGGTATTCTTTAGCATTGAATTTTTCATACTCAAAACACGAATCTATCGTTTCGATTTCTTTTTCAGAAAACGAAGCAATTGATAGTATTTGTTTTTTTAAAGAAGGATTCATGATTTTATAAAATAGCAATCAGTTCCGAAGCAGTATTAATAACCGTTTTTGCACCGCTGGCTTTCAATTCTTCTTCGGTTCTGTAACCCCAGGTAACACCAACAGGAAACATATTAGCGTTTATTGCGGTTTTCATATCAATGTCAGAATCACCAACAAATAGGATTTCTTCTGGTTTTAAATTCCATTTTTTGCTGATCTCGATCGCTTCAAACGGATTTGGTTTTTTAAGTTCTTCTGTGCTTAAACCAACAGCTGTGTCAAATTGTTCAGGAAATAATTCATGAGCAATTTTTTTAGTTAACTCATCGGCTTTATTAGAGAAAACAGCCATTTTAATGTTTTGTGAAGTCAGTTTTTCAAGCAGTTCTACAATTCCATCATACGGTTTTGTTTTGAGTGTACAGATTTTAGTGTATTCATCGACCATACATTCAAAACAACTTTCAATTTCATCATCAGAGCTGTTTGCAGTGGGCAGAGCTTTACTTACCAGATTTCGTAAACCGCTTCCGATAAAATATTGATAAGTGTCGTAACTATGTGTAGGATAATTTAGAGCGGTAAGCACTTTATTCATAGCATCTGAAATGTCATGTAATGAATTGACTAAAGTTCCGTCTAAATCAAAAATAATTCCTTTAAATTTCATTCTATTAAATATTTTGAGCCAAAATAAACCCGCTCGTCCAGGCATTCTGAAAATTAAATCCGCCGGTAATAGCATCGATATTGACAATTTCCCCAGCAAAATAAAGGTTTTCATGAATTTTGCTTTCCATGGTTTTGAAATTGATTTCTTTTAAATCGATTCCACCTGCGGTTACAAATTCTTCCTTGAAAGTGCTTTTTCCGTTGACTTTAAATTCGGCTTTTGTAAGTTGTGAAGCAAGATTCTGCAATTGATTTTTAGATAAATCTGCCCATTTCGTTTGCTTCGCCTGTTCGCTATCGCTCGAGTCAGAATCAATTCCCGAAGCCAAAACCAAACTTTCCCATAAACGATTCGGAAAGTCAAAAGGTGATTTTTTAGAAACAGCTTTTTTGGCATGTTCCTGTTTTAAATCTTTTAGGATTTTTTCAGCATCTTCAAAATCGACATCATTTAGCCAATTCACAAAAATCGTAAACTGATAATTTTTGTCATGCAGAATACGTGCGCCCCAAGCTGAGAGTTTCAGGATTGCTGGACCGCTCATTCCCCAATGCGTAATTAATAAAGGTCCTGTCGATTCTAATTTGGTATCTTTTACTTTTACCGAAACTTGTGCTGCAACTCCCGGTAATTCTTTAATTCGTGAATCTTTGATATTAAAAGTAAATAGGGAAGGAACAGGACTTACAATGGCATGACCATGTTCCTGAAGCATTTCCCAGATTTTAGGATTGCTTCCTGTTGCCATTACTAATTTTTCAGCAGCATAATTGTCAGTTTGTGTATCAATTTTCCAATGATTTTCTTTTTTGAAAATCGACTGAACGCTTTGACCTGTCAAAACTTTTATACCTAGTTTTTCGGTTGCTTTTAGGAAACAATCTATAATCGTTTGTGACGAATTAGAGACAGGAAACATTCTTCCGTCTTCTTCGATTTTCAATTCTACGCCATGTTTTTCAAACCATTCGATTGTATCGCCGGAACAAAACTGATGGAAAGGCCCGCGAAGTTCTTTTTCTCCACGAGGATAAAACTTCACTAATTCGTTGGGTTCGAAACAAGCGTGCGTTACATTGCATCGTCCGCCTCCGGAAACGCGAACTTTAGAAAGCACTTCTTTTCCTCTTTCTAAAATAGCGATTTTCAGTTTTGGGTTTTTCTCAGCAATATTAATCGCAGAAAAAAAACCGGCAGCGCCCCCGCCAACGATGATTATGTCGAAATTTTTGATCATATTTTGTCTTCTGCCACGAATTCACGAATTTTTTATTAAATCCTTATGAACTTTGTCAAAGTTTAAAACTTTGACAAAGTTTCTCGTAGTTGATTTTATATTTTATCTGGATTATCAGAGATAATTCCGTTTACTTGATAACTTTTTACTTTTTGAATGTCTTCTTCTGAGTTTACTGTCCAAGGTAAAACTAGAAAACCTTTTTCCTGCATTTGATGAACATTTTCAGCATTTAATAACTGAAAATCAGGATGAATGGCTTTTGCTTTTATTTTTTCGGCGAAAGCCAAAGCAGTATCTATGTTTTCTTCTGTTAAAACACCAATTGAGATATTCGGATTTAGGTTTGATGTTTCTTCCAGCATATTCCAATCGAAACTTGAAATAATAAAATGCTCGTATTTCCAGTCCTTTTCTGAAATATATTCCTCTATTAAGCTGACAACTTTAGGAGCAGTTTCTAAACCTTTTAATTCGATATTGACGAAACATTTTTTATTTACTAAGTCGAAAACCTCGTTTAAAGTTGGAATCTGATATTTTCCATCAATCAAAAATGATTTTAATTCTGCTAAAGTAAAATCATTGACTAAACCTTTTCCATTAGTGGTTCTATCAATGGTTTCGTCGTGAATTACAATTAAATATCCATCTGAACTCAAATGAACATCGAGTTCAATTCCGTCTGAATTTAGGTCTAATGCTTTTTGAAAAGCTTGTAAAGTATTTTCAGGTTCGTAGGCTTTGGCGCCTCTGTGAGCTATTTTTAGCATTCTACAGTTTTTTTCTTAACCGCAAAGGTCGCAAAGTTTTACGCAAGGTTCGCAAAGTTTTTTATAATCTTTGCAAACCTTGCGATTTTCCCTTGCGACCTTTAGATCAGTTCGAGTAAAACAATATCAAAATCATTATCTATAAGCACTTTTCCATCAATTACTTCAACTTCTTGATTCGAGTAAGTGTCTTTTAGTTTTGTTCCGTTTGGGAAAATATCACCAACAGGAAGTTCTTTTCTGCCTTTTGGTAAATCTACTCCCATAACTACTTTATCTGTAAAAGAACCTTTTGTAAACGTTCTGGAAAAAGTATAAGGATATGGATTAATTAGTTTATGAACTCCCGCACCAACAGCAGGATGATTTCGTCTAAACTGCCCTAATTTTTGCCAGTGTAAAAGTGTTTTCTGAATTTCAGGATTGTTCTGAATATCATCCCAATTCATATTTGAACGTAAGGTTGCATCGCCCTGAGTGCCTTCAACAACTAAAGATCTGGCCGATTCGTCTCCATAATAAACTTGAGACGTTCCTGGCGAAAGTAATAGTTTATTGGCTGTTTCGATGCTTTTGGTTCTATTCGCATCAAAAGGCTGACCGTCGTCGTGCGAAGACATATAATTAAGGACAGAATATCCTTTTAAATCATTATTCAAAGCATTGGAATATTTCGAAAATAAACCTTCATAATCGTTTTGTGCGGCATTCCATTTAAATTCAAAATTGATTAGACTATTGAAACCATTCTGAAAATAATTTACTTTTCGATCTCCAAAATCATAATCCTGCCCGCCACTAATTCCGTAACCGTAAACTTCGGCAATCGTATAAAATGGATTTTGATCTAGAACTTGTAAAGGATGGTGTTTTTTCCAAGTTTCAAAAGCGTAATCGCATTCCTTTTTGAAATCGGCCCAAACGCCTTCTTCTGTATGTTTTACAGTATCGGCGCGGTAACCGTCAATTCCGAATTCCAGAATATAATCGGTCAACCATTTTATAATGTAATATTTTGGACTTCTTGGATAGCCTGTTCTTTTAAAAAATGCATCTAATGAAGCAATTTCTTTTTCATAACGCCCTTCTTTTTTCCATTTTTCGATTAAAAAAGGAGGGAGTTCTACGTTTTGAGTGCTTTCGGTTTTCACATCCGGAAGATTTTCAACTAAAGTACACATCGTAGTGTTTTCAAAAGATTTGTAATCGCATACCACACCAGTTCTAACCCAATCAGAAGGCCAAACGGGATCTTCTGGAGTTACAGGGCCTGTATGATTAATTACACCGTCGAGAATGATTCTGATTCCTTTTTCATGTGCTTTTTTTACCAGTTTTGCCAAATCTTCTTTTGTTCCAAAGTTTGGGTCTAGAGCTGTCCAGTCTTTTGCCCAATAACCGTGAAAGCCATAACTCAATCCAGTTCCTTCATCAACGCCATCATGAATCTGTTCGACAATCGGCGTAAGCCAAATGGCATTGATTCCTAATTTTTCAAAATAACCTGATTCGATTTTTTTAGTGATTCCGATAATGTCACCGCCTTCAAATCCGCGTAGTTTTCCGGGAGTTTTGGTTCGGTTAAAGTTGACGTCGTTGGAAGTGTCTCCGTTGTAAAAACGATCTGTAAGTAAAAAATAAACATTTGCTCCTTCCCAAACGAAAGGTTTTTTTGGAGTATCATTCATTGTAACTGATTTTGAGCCAGAACAACCCGTAATTATGAATACTAAAGATAAAAAAAGGAAAGTGTATTTTTTCATTATTTTAAAATATTTTAGGATGGATTGTGCTAAAAAAATAGCCACGAATTCACGAATTTTATTCTCAAAGATTGTCAAAAAATAATTCGTGAATTCGTGGCGAAAAAACTTTGTGTTTGATATTATTCCAATTCTAAAACCAAGGCCGATTTTGGTTCTAAAGTGATTTCAGTAGCTAAATCAAATGTTTTACCTGTGATAACATCTTTTCCTGATTTGTAGTTTTTGATGCTTTCTTTGAAACGATTTGTTTTTACAACTTGCTCTTTTGCATTGTTATTGAAAACTACCATAACCGTTTTTTTATCAGTATATCTGAAATATACATAAGTGTTGTTTTCTGGAATGTAATGCGTCATTTTTCCGAAATGAACTGCTTCGTTTGTTTTTCTCCAGTTGAATAATTTTGAAGAGAAATCAAAGAAAGCTGCTTGTTGAGCAGTTCTTCCTGCTGCTGTGAAAGCATTGTTTTTGTCGCCAGCCCATCCGCCTGGAAAATCCTGACGGATATCGGCATCTCCGCCTTTACCTTTATCACCGCCCATTCCAATTTCTGAACCGTAATAGATTTGCGGAATTCCACGAACGGTTGCCAATAAAGTCATAGCTAGTTTGTATTTTGGCAAATCATATTTGAACTTTTCGTTCATACGGTCTGTATCGTGATTTTCGGCAAAAACCAAAATGTTATTCGTGTTTGGATATAGAAAATCCATTGCAAAATTGTTGTAGAATTTAATCAATCCGCTGTCCCAGTTTGGTTCATCTTCACTGAAAGCAGAAGTGATTTGGCTTTGAAGCGTAAAATCCATTACACTTGGAAGATTTGAATTGTAGTTTTCAATTGCACCAATTTTACTGTCTTTCTGCCAAAAAGCTAAATTCGCCTGATTGTGCATCCAGATTTCACCCACAATATTAAAGTTTGGATATTCATCTGTAATAGACTTTGCCCAATTTGCCATCGCAGTTTTGTCTGAATAATTATAAGTATCTACTCTGAATCCGTCAAGATTTGCAAACTCAATCCACCAAATAGCGTTTTGCGTTAAGTATTTTGCTACTAACGGATTTCTAAGATTTAAATCCGGCATTGAAGGAACGAACCATCCATCAATACAAACTTCCTGATCGATTTTTGAAGCATGAATATCGGTTATTACTTCACGTCTGTGGTGCGTTTGTGTATAATTCTCAAATTGATTAAGCCACGATTTTGTTGGCAAATCTTTCACCATCCAATGCGTAATTCCCCAGTGATTGGTTACATAATCCATAACCAGTTTCATGTTCTTTTTGTGCATTTCTGCCGATAAACGAGCGTAATCGTCATTGGTTCCGTAACGTGGATCTATTTTATAAACATCCGACTGTCCGTATGTATGATACGAATGCTGTTTGTCGTTGTCTTCGCATAACGGCGTGCTCCAAATGGTTGTTGCACCAAGAGAAGAAATATAATCTAAGTTTTTGATGATTCCTTCGATATCACCACCGTGGCGTCCGCTTGGATCTTGACGGTTTGCCTTTTCAGTTAATGAAGCATCGTTATCATTTTTCGGATTTCCATTTGCAAAACGATCCGGCATAATTAGGTAAATTAAATCGGAAGCATCATAACTTTTTCTCTCGGCAGAATTGGCTCTTCTTTCTTTAAGAGCGTATTTTTGAGTAAAAGCGACTTTGTTTTTGTTTTTGAATGAAAAAGTCAATTCAGAAGCTTTGACATCTTTTGTATCGATGGTTACGAAAAGGTAGTTTGGGTTTTCTGTTTTTTCTACATTTTTAATCACAACATTATTTGAAACCGAAGCTTCATATTGAGCAATGTTTTTTCCGTAGAACATAATCTGCAGTTCCGAATTTTTCATTCCTGCGTACCAAAACGGCGGTTCTACTTTTTGGAGTTGCGCTTTCGCGGAAGCGGAAAACAACAAAACCATTAAGACTAATTTATAGATAAATGATGTTTTTTGGGTTTTCATAGTAATAAGAAATTATTCTTCATTGTCAGTTCGAGCGGAGTCGAGAACCTTTGCGGCATCTCGACTCCGCTTGATGTGACAAAAAGATGTTGATTAAAAAAAAGACAAGCAATCATGGGGAAAATTACTTGTCTTTAAAAAATTATTTGTTTTCTATAATGCTTATCGCATATCCTCCTCCAGGAGCAGAAAACTGAGATAATTTTGATTTGCTTGTTACAGCAATTTTCTTGATAGTGTAAGCTTGCGGATTTGTTTTGTAATGCGCATCTTTTGCATCAGCATAAATTGTTGCTGTGTATTTTTTACCTTTTTCAAGGAAACTGAAATCGATGTTTGATGTGCGTGGCGTTTCTCCGTTTACATTTCCAACGAACCAGTTATTTGTTCCTTTTGCTTTACGGGCAACTGTGATAAAATCTCCAGGTTCAGCTTCAATATATTTACTTTCTGACCAATCTACAGCTACATCCTTAATGAATTGGAATGCATCTGGAAAACGGTTGTAATTCTCTGGAGTATCAGCAGCCATTTGTAATGGGCTATACATTGTAACATATAAAGCCAATTGGTTACAGATTGTACTGTTTACATGTGATTTGTTATCAGGACTCATTTTGCTAATATCCATTTCGAAGATTCCCGGAGTATAATCCATTGGGCCACCGATTAAACGAGTGAATGGTAATACCGTAACGTGATTTGGTTTAGAGCCTCCAAAAGCTTGGTATTCTGTTCCTCTTGCTGCTTCGTTTCCAATTAAGTTAGGATACGTTCTAGCAATTCCCGTTGGACGAACTGCTTCGTGAGCGTTTACCATAATTTTGTAATCAGCCGCTTTTTCAATTGCATATTGATAGTGGTTTACAATCCATTGGCTGTAGTGGTTTTCGCCTCTTGGCAAAATATCGCCTACATAACCGCTTTTTACAGCATCATAACCGTTGTCTTTCATGAATTGGTATGCTTTGTCCATATGGCGTTCGTAGTTGCGAACAGAACCAGAAGTTTCGTGGTGCATGATGATTTTTACACCTTTCGATTTTGCATATTCATGAAGACCCTTTACGTCGAAATCCGGGTAAGGCGTCAAGAAATCAAAAACATAATCTTTTGAGTGGCCAAACCAGTCTTCCCATCCTTGATTCCATCCTTCTACCAAAACAGCGTCAAAACCATTTGCAGCCGCGAAGTCAATGTATTTTTTTACGTTAGCATTGTTTGCTCCGTGAGTTCCGTTTGGTTTTGCTTTTGAAAAGTCAGAAACTCCCAATTGAACTGTTGGGAAGTCATTAGTATATGACCAAGAGCTTTTTCCTGTAATCATTTCCCACCAAACACCAACGTATTTTACTGGTTTAATCCAAGAAGTATCGTCAATTTTTGATGGATCGTTTAAATTATAAGTCATTTTAGAAGCTAAGATTTCTCTAGCATCATCGCTTACCATAATCGTTCTCCAAGGAGAGTGATTTGGCGCCTGCATATGACCTTTGTCTCCTTTTGCATCTGGAGTTAACCAAGATTCGAAAACGAAATTTTTATCATCTAAATTCAAGTGCATACAAGAATAGTCAATCAAAGCAGCTTCGTGTAAGTTGATATAGATTCCGTCAGCTGTTTTTAACATCAAAGAAGTCTGAACTCCTGTTGGTGAAAATGATTTTTGAGAAACATTTGCTGTATACGCTTTTTGAGATAAACCTCTAATTTCTGATAATTTTGATTTTGTGTAATCATATTCCTGAGTATCGTAATCTCCTGGAATCCAGAAAGCGGTATGATCTCCAGTCATGGCAAATTGTGATCTTTCTTCTTTGATTACAAAGTAAGTAAGATTCTTTTGCGCTGGAAATTCATAACGGAATCCTAAACCGTCATCGAATAAACGAAAACGGATAACGATTTGTCTGTCAGTACTTTTTTGGTTTAAAGTAACCGCCAGCTCATTATAATGATTTCTGATGTGATCTACTTCTCCCCAAACTGGTTTCCAAGTTTCATCAAAAGTTGAAGTTTTCGTGTCAGCAATTGTAAAGTCGTTCAATAAAGATTTTTTGTCATCTTTAAGTTCAAGACCTAGTTTACTGGTTTTAATAACTTCTTTGTTTTTGTATTTTAAATTGTAAACTGGAGTTCCGTCGTTTTGAAGAGAAAATTCCATTACGAACTTTCCTTCGGGTGATTTTAATTGCTGCGCTTTTGCAACAGTGCTGAACGCAAACAAAATTAAACTTGCGAAAAATAAGTTTTTCATGTTTTTTAGATTTTAGATGTATTGTAATTTAATTTATTTGTACAAATTTACTTGCAGTTACAGGTTTTCCGTTAACGATAATTGTTAAATCTTGATCGCCGTCTACAGTAAAAGTTGTTTCGCTATGATTTACAGATACTTTAAGAATTTGGTTTCTGAAATTGATTTTAAACGTATAGCCTTTCCATTCCTTTGGAATTTTTGGAGAGAAATGAAGCTGATTATTTTTCACACGCATTCCTCCAAAACCTTCTACGATACTCATCCAAGTACCAGCCATTGATGTGATATGACAACCTTCTTCCACTTCTTTATTATAATCGTCCAAATCTAAACGAGAAGTTCTTAAATAAAAGGTATATGCCATGTCCATTTTATCTAAAGCAGCAGCTTGAATCGAGTGTACGCAAGGCGAAAGCGAACTTTCGTGAACTGTAAATGATTCGTAAAATTCAAAATTGCGTTTTAATTCTTCTTTCGAAAAATGATCTTCGAAGAAATAAAAACCTTGTAAAACGTCGGCTTGTTTAATGTATGGTGAGCGTAATACGCGATCCCAAGACCATTTTTGGTTGATAGGACGCTGTGATTTATCTAAATCTTTTACCGGAACTAATTCTTTATCTAAGAAACCGTCTTGCTGTAAGTAGATTCCAAGCTCTTCAGAAATAGGGAAATACATGTCATCTGCCACTTTTTTCCATTCTTTGATTTCTTCTGCAGAAAGATTTACTTTCTCCATTACTCTTTTATGATCTGCAGGATATTCTGAAGCTACTTTTTCGATTTGCTCCGCAGCAAAATCAATACACCATTTTGCAATATAATTGGTGTAGAAATTATTATTGATGTTGTTTTCGTATTCGTTTGGACCAGTAACTCCCAGAATTACGTACTGATTTTTATCTTTTGAAAAAGAAGCTCTCTGGTGCCAGAAACGCGCAATTCCGATTAAAACCTCTAAGCCTTTTTCGGGAATATAAGAGTAATCGCCCGTATAACGGTTATAGTTGTAAATCGCAAAAGCAATCGCACCGTTTCTATGGATTTCTTCGTGTGTGATTTCCCATTCGTTGTGGCATTCTTCACCGTTCATGGTAACCATTGGGTATAAAGCAGCACCGTTTTTGAAACCTAAATTGTCTTTAGCATTTTCAATCGCTTTGTCTAATTGATTGTAACGGTATGTCAACAAGTTTCTCGCCACCTGCTGATCTTTTGTTGCCATGTAAAACGGTATGCAATAAGCTTCAGTGTCCCAATACGTAGATCCCCCGTATTTTTCTCCAGTAAATCCTTTTGGACCAATATTTAAACGAGAATCTTTTCCTGAATAGGTTTGGTTTAATTGGAAAATGTTGAAACGAATTCCCTGCTGCGCTTTTACATCACCTTCAATAGTAATATCTGACATTTCCCAGATTTTAGCCCAAGCTTCAATTTGATTTTGAAGCAAGGTTTCATAACCTAAAGCAACAGCAGATTTGATTACTTTTTCGGCTCCAGCCAAAGTATTTTCGTGGTTTAAAGAAACCGTATATCCACCAATTTTTTGGATTGATGAGGTTTGTCCTTTTGCGATAATAGTTCCGTAAGTGTACTGAACTTTATCTACCGTAGAATCGATTGTTGAAGGTGAAATATTTGCATTTTCTCCGTTAGCAAAAATCGTATTGTGCATGAAAGTCGTAACTTTAAAATGCGTTTTGAAAGTCTGAGCCGTTACAAACGCTTCGTTGGTTCCTTTTTTAACCTCCAAAGGCTCCCAGAATTTTTCTTCCCAGTTGGCATCTTCATTGGTTACACCAGCGTCGATATATGGTTTGTAAACAATTTTTGCATCTTTGTTTAAAGGTGTAATATCGTATTTGATGACTCCGGCTTCGTCTAAATCTAATGAAAGAAAACGACGGATGTTTACCGCGATTTCGGTTCCATTTTTCAGAACAGCTTCAAAAGAACGATTGTACCATCCTTCTTTCATATTCAATTCTCTGCGGAAGTTTCTAACCTCTGTACACGTGTTCAAATCAAGATTTTCTTCATTTATTTCAATGTCAATTCCGATCCAGTTTGGAGCGTTAAGTACTTTGGCAAAATATTTTGGATAACCATTTTTCCACCAGCCCACTTTTGTCTTGTCCGGGTAATAGATTCCAGCAATATAACTTCCTTGAAAAGTTTTGCCAGAATATGTTTCTTCAAAATTCGCACGTTGTCCCATAGCACCGTTTCCGATACTAAAAAGACTTTCGGACGATTTTACGCGCTCTGCGTCAAATCCTTCCTCGATAATTGACCAATTGTCTGGTTTTATATAATCTTGATTCATCTTTTAAATTAGATAATTTGGCAATTTGGTAATTCGATAATTGCCTTGGTTTCTTATTAACTTTTTACATTCATTTGGGTAATTGTTACATTAGAATATTTGTCGATGAGAAGCATTATCTCACTGACACATTTTCTAATTATCCAATTAACTCTTCAATAAAGCTTGTTTCGATTTGGGTAAAATCTTTAAAAATGTGATCAGCTTCATGTAAAATTGTTTCCTCACCAATTCCCACACTTACCATTTCTGCAATATTTGCTGCCTGAATTCCGGCAACAGAATCTTCAAATACGATTGAATTTTTTGGATCAATGTTTAATAATTGAGCCGCTTTTAAGAAAACTTCAGGATCTGGCTTTGCATTGGTAACGTCATTTCCATCAACAATAACATCAAAGTAAGACAGAACGCCTGTTTTTTCTAAGATTGGTCTTGCATTTTTACTGGCAGAACCCAGTGCAATTCCTTGATTTTTATCTTTTAATAGTTTTAGAATTTTTAAAACTCCTGGAAGAACCTCACTTTCATCCATGTCAACTAAATAAGATAGGTAATCATCATTTTTTTGAATTAACCATTGATCTTTCTGTTCTTGAGTAGCTTGAACATTTCCTAACCCAAGTATAATGTCTAGCGAACGAACGCGGCTAACACCTTTTAGAAGTTCGTTGTCTTCGTGCGTAAAATTGATATTTAACGATTTGGCAATTTTTTGCCAAGCCAAAAAGTGGTATTTAGCGGTATCAACGATCACTCCGTCGAGATCGAATATGAATGCTTTTTTGCTCATTGTATGGAAAATTCTTAATTATGATTTTTGAGTAAAGTCGTCTACGTCTTTTACTTTAGAAACTAAAGCAGCAGCAATTAGAAAGCTAACTCCGCTAGTAACTAAGGCGTAAATAGCGTCTCCATTGTAAAGGTATTTTACGATTGGACCACCAATTAGAGCGTTTACAATTTGAGGAATAACAACAAAGAAGTTGAAGATTCCCATGTAAACTCCCATTTTTTTTGGTGTTATAGAACCCGCAAGAATCGCGTAAGGCATTGCTAGGATACTCGCCCAAGCAATTCCGATTAAGATCATTGGCAGTACAACCCAGTCTTCATTTGGCATGAAATAAATAGAGATTAATCCAATTCCTCCAATTACTAACGAAAGGGAATGTGTTGCTTTTCGCCCAATTTTTTTAGCGATATAAGGCAAGAAAAACAAAGCGACAATGGCAGAAACTAAGTTGTAAACGCCAAACAGAATTCCGACCCAGTCACCAGCGTCTTGATATTGCTGGCTTGAAGTGTCTTCTAACGGCAAACCGTAAATATGATGCGCGATTGCTGGAGTGGTAAAAACCCACATTCCGAATAATCCGAACCAAGAAAAAAATTGCACCCAGCTTAATTGGCGCATTGTAACAGGCATCTTTGCAAAATCGGTAAAGATGTCTGTAATTTTTGACTTTTCTTCAGAATTTGAAACGGCATCATTTTGCGGATCTTCAAATTTTGCCAATTCTTCTGGCGAATATTCTTTGGTTGTAAATAGCGTAACTAAGATTGAACCAATTAAAACTGCCGCACCAATTATAAATGACAAGGTTAAGTTTAATGGAACGCTTCCAGGAACTGTGCTATTTGGTACGCCAAAATATTTCGTAAGAATGTATGGCAATGCAGAACCAATTACGGCTCCAAAACCAATTAAAGAAGTTTGGATGCTAAATCCTGCAGTACGCTGATCTGTTCTTAAATTATCTCCAACAAGTGCTCTGAAAGGTTCCATTGCAATGTTGAAAGAGGCATCCATAATCATTAACATTCCGGCTCCAACCCATAAGGCAGGTAAAACAGAAATGAAAATGTTAGCTTGCGGCATTAGAATTAATCCTACCGAAGCTAAAATGGCCCCCACTAAAAAGAAAGGTTTTCGTCTGCCGAATCTTCCCCAGGTTTTATCGCTGTAATGACCAATAATGGGTTGCACTATTAATCCCATAAGGGGAGCAATAATCCAGAACCACGAAAGTTCATGTACGTCGGCACCAAAAATTTGAAGAATTCTGCTGGCATTTGCATTCTGAAGTGCAAACCCCATTTGGATTCCTAAGAATCCGAAACTCATGTTCCAGATTTCCCAGAAACTTAATTTACGCTTTTCCATTATCGTAATTTGTGAAAATTATACGATAAGCGCTTTGCTTATCAAAACTTTGTTCCTTTCGAAGTAAAACTAAAAGCCTTGACGGGCGTAAAATTATAAATTATTTTTTTATATATGCTAATAAAAAAGCCATAAATATTCTTTATGGCTTTAGAAAGTATTGATTTTAAGAAATTTAGTCAGTGGATTCTCTTTTTATGAGATGAGTTTCTATAACTTCTGTAATGTAATTTTCAGTGTGCTCTTCATCCTCATTTTCTTCAGCTTCTATTCTTTCTATAAGCATTTTGGCTGCTTTATTCCCCATTTTTTCTCCGCTCTGGCTAACAGTAGTTATGGTTGGAGTAGAATATTTTGAAATAATTCCGTCTGTAAAAGCAATTACGGCTAAATCCTCGGGAACTTTCAACCCCATTTTATTTGCAGTTTTGATAATAGTTACTGCGAAAAGTTCATTTACCGCGAAAACAGCATCAAAAGCTCTGGCGTGCAGCAGCTCAGAAATGGTTATTTCGCAAGTATCGACATCTTCAATTTTTATGATTAAATCTTCATTAAAAGGCAGTCCGTTATCTAATAAAGCTTTTTCGTAACCGTCTGTTCTCAGTTTTCCAACACTTACATAATCAACAGTTGTTACGAGTGCAATTTTTTTTCGTCCGCTGTCAATTAAGCTCTGAACGGCTTCATAAGCTGCAGATTTATCATCAATAATTACTTTATCGCATAAAATATCATTGGTAACGCGGTCAAACATGACAACCGGCATTCCTTGATTGATCACTTCTGTGATGTGGTGAAAGTCGCCTTTATATTGGGTTTCTTTAGAAAGAGACATGATAAAACCGTCGATACTTCCATTGGCTAACATCTCCATATTTAGAACCTCTTTATCAAAAGAATCATCAGATACGCATATGACAACACTGTAGCCATATTCGTTCGCAACCTGTTCAATTCCGTTGATTACAGTAGAGAAAAAGTAGTGTACGATTTCAGGAATAATGATCCCAATACTTTTCGTTTTTCGGTTTTTTAAACTAAGGGCAATATTGTTTGGTTTATAGTTGTAAAACTTAGCAAAAGCCTGCACTTTTAGCCTTGTTTCTTCTCCAATTTCAAGGCTGTTTCTAAGTGATTTTGAGACAGTTGAAATAGAAACATCCAGTTCTTTTGCAATCTGTTTTAGGGTTATTTTTCGTTTCATGTAGTTAATTGAAAAAAATCTATTTAATAATAAAGGTATCTGAAATTTTTATAATTGACAATTTTAACGCTAAAAGATTACAAAATATAGAAAGTTTTCAACACTACCACGTTTTCGTAAAGCAATAAAAAATGTCTATGGTTGAGCATGTTAATAAATTCATAATTTTGAAATTCGAAGTAAAATTAAAAACTTAACTAACATTCAAAAACTCAAAACTAATTTAAACAAAAAGTATGAAAACAATTTACAAAAAGTTGTTATTTTTATTCCTATTGTTGCCTTTTACAGTGTTGGCTCAGAACACTTTAAATGGTACGGTAACTGATCATACCACAGGTCAGCCAATACCGGGAGTAAATGTAAATGTTCAAGGTGCTGCAGGAGGTACCTCTACTGATTTTGATGGTAAATTTCAATTGCCTAATCTGAAAAATGGAGACAAAATTTTAGTTTCATTTATCGGATACAAAACAGAGACTATTGTATTTAATGGTCAAAAAAACTTAGCTGTTTCTTTAAGCGAAGATACAAATCAATTACAAGAAGTTGTTGTACAAGTAGGTTATGGTACTGTTAAGAAAAAAGATGCTACGGGTTCTGTTTCTCAAATTTCAGCAAAAGAATTTAACAAAGGTATTAACGTAACTCCAGAAAGTTTAATTGGTGGTCGTATTGCTGGTGTGAATGTTGTTGGAGGTGGAGCACCTGGAGCAAAAGCAGATATTAGAATTCGTGGAGGATCTTCATTAAGTGCTTCTAATGATCCATTGATTATTTTGGACGGACTTCCATTAAGTAATGCTGTGCCAAGTGGTGCTACAAGTATTTTATCTACGATTGATCCAAATGATATTGAATCTTTTACAGTATTAAAAGATGCTTCTGCGGCAGCTATTTATGGTTCTCGTGCGGCAAATGGTGTAATTGTAATTACAACTAAAAAAGGGACTAAAGGTGGTGTAAAAGTAAACTTCAGTTCTCAAGTTGGTATTAATACAGTTGCTAATACAGTTGATGTTTTAAGTGCAGATCAATTTCGTGCTTTCGTAAATGAAAAAGGAAGCGATGCTCAAAAAGCATTAATGGGAGCTGCAAGCACAAACTGGCAAGATGAAATTTTCCATACAGCTCTTACAACAAACAATAATATCTCTGTAAGCGGTGCTTTATTTGATAAATTACCAGTACGTTTATCTGTTGGAAATGTTGATAACCCAGGAATCTTAAGAAATACTTCTTTTGAAAGAACTACGACATCGATATCGTTAAATCCAGTTTTATTTGACAATCACTTAAAAATTGATATTAGCGGAAACTTATCTTTCAGTAAAAATCAATTTCAGGACGAAGACGCAGTTATTGGTTCTGCAATCAGTTTTGATCCAACTCAATCTCCTTACCAAGCAGGTTCTCGTTATGGAGGATATTTTGAATGGTTGGAGCCAAACGGAAATTTAGCATTATTACCTGCTAAAAATCCTGTTGCGAGATTAAATCAAGAAGATAAAAGATCTAAATCTACAAGAAAATGGGGTAATATTAGCGTTGACTATAAATTCCACTTTTTCGAAGATTTAAGAGTTGTTGCTGAAGCTGGTATTGACAGATTTGACAGTAGCGGATACAACAGACAAAGTACAGAAAGTGCTTTAGGATATCAGCCAAACCCTTTTAGTTCAGGAACTTGGGTGAATTTAGGTAACTATGATACTTATACTGATGACCTTCAAAACAAAAACTTAAATACCTATTTTGTTTATAGTAAAAATATAGGAAAACTTAAATTGGATGCTACTGCTGGTTATAACTACCAATTGTTCCAAAAAGAAAAATATCAATCAGGAGCACTTACACAGCCTGCAGCTACAAGAAATGAGGATGTTATTACGGATCCAGACATCAATTTGCAATCGTATTTTGGTCGTGTGAATTTAGGTTGGGACAGTAAATATTTATTGACTTTAAACTATAGAAGAGACGGAACTTCACGTTTTTCTGAAGAAAACAGATGGGGTAACTTTATGGGAGGTGCTTTTGCATGGAATATTGCTGAAGAGTCTTTCTTAAAAGATAATGAAACGCTTTCTAGCTTAAAATTGAGAGTTGGTTATGGAACTACAGGTCAGCAAGATATTTCTGCTCAGTACGATTATTTAAGAAGAGTTACTTTAGGTACTGTTAATACTCAGTATGTATTTAATGGTGTTGTTTACAGAACAGCTAGACCAGAAGGATATAATCAAAATATCAAATGGGAAGAATTAGCTGAAATGAATATTGGGGTTGATTTCGGATTCTTAAATGATAGAATTACAGGTACTCTTAACTATTTTGATAAGAAATCATCTGACTTATTAGCTGATGTATTGGTTCCAGATGGAGCTAACTTAAGAAACCAAGGATTTAATAATATTGGTGATTTAAGAACAAAAGGAGTTGAGTTTAGCCTTCAATCTGATATCATTAAAAAAGATAATTTAACTTGGAATGTTGCTGTTAATGCTACATACTTAGATCAAAAAATTGAAAGTTTAGGTCAAACTGTTGAAGGTTTCCAAGGTTATGAGGTAGGAGATAACATTAAAGGTGGAAATGGAAACAAAGTTTTAATTAACACAGTTGGATCGGCTCCAAACTCATTCTTTGTTTACGAACAATTATATGATGCTAACAAAAAACCAATCGCTGGGGCTTATGTAGACAGAAACGGAGATGGTAAAATTGATGCTAACGATCGTTACAGATATAACAAACCAACTGCAGATTATACATTTGGTTTATTCTCAACTTTAAACTACAAAAAGTTTGATTTTACAATGAACTGGAGAGCAAGTTTAGGAAATTACATTTTTGATAATGTAAATTCTAATATGGGTTATTCTGATGCTGCTTTAAGAAGACAAACTGACTTATCAAACGTGAGCTCAGATTACTTAAATACTGGATTTGTTTTTGAAGATAATGGAACACAACGTTACTTATCAGACTATTATGTAAAAGATGCTTCTTTTATCAAATTAGATAACGTAACTCTAGGATATACTTTAGATAAATCTTTATTAAAAGATGTTTCTTTAAGATTCTCAGCTGGTGTTCAGAATGTTTTTGTACTTACAAAATATGATGGATTGGATCCGGAGAAATTCAACGGAATTGATGGTAACGTTTACCCAAGAGCAAGAACATTCTTGTTTGGAGTAAATGCAAGTTTCTAATAGTACATTGAAAAACAAAATTTAAAACATACAAAATGAAAATATCATTTAAATATATATCTTATTTTTTCCTATTTATTTTAGGAATGAGTATGACGCTTACTTCGTGTACTGACGATTTAAACGTGACACCAAAAGATGATGATGAATTTTTATCGGAAACTTTTTTCGAAGACCCATCATCTTACAAACAAGTTTTAGCAAAATTATATGCAGGTTTATATGTTGGAGGTAATGACGGTGATGCTTCTCCAGATATTTCTGGTTTAGGGGGAGATTTCAGCAGTTACTTGCGTTTGCTTTTTGTAACTCAGGAATTGCCTACAGATGAAGCAGTTATTGCTTGGGCGGATGGTACTTTGCCAACATTAAATACTCAGACATGGTCTCCTAATAATGAGTTTTTATACGGAACCTATTCTAGAGCATCTTATCATATCAGTTTGGCAAATGAGTTTTTAAGACAAACTACAGATGAGAAATTAAATTCAAGAGGTGTTGATGCTAATTTGAAAGCTGAAATTGCAACTTTTAGAGCAGAGGCTCGTTTCTTAAGAGCGTATTCTTATGTAAACTTAATGGATTTGTTTGGTAATGTGCCAATTACTACAGAAGCAGATCCAGTTGGATTCTTTTATCCGGTACAAAAATCAAGAGCAGAAGTTTTTGCTTTCGTAGAGTCTGAATTAAAAGATTTAGATAACAGTCTGCCAAATGCTAGAACTAATGAATATGGTAGAGTTGATAAGGTAGCGGCTAAATTTTTATTAGCTCAAATCTATTTAAACTCTAAAGTATACACAGGAACTGAAAGAAATAATGAAGTAGCAACTTTATGTAGTGAAATCATTAATTCAGGATATAGTTTTGCAAATGTTCCTTATGCTTATTTATTCTCTGCTGATAATAATACAAATGGTGCTCAGACTGAGTTTATTTTCCCAATCATTAGTGACGGAACTGCAATTAGAGCAACTGGTGGAGGAATGAGTTTCATTATTCACGCTGCTATTGGAGGAAGTATTGATGCTGCGTCAAGAGGAATGGACGGTGGTTGGTTTGGTACGAGAACTCGTAAAGAGTTTGTTGCTCTTTTCCCTGATGCAACAGCTACAGGAGATAAAAGAGGTACATTTCATACTGATGGACAAGCTTTAGATATTACTAATATCTCAACATTTACAGATGGTTATGCTGTAACTAAATACATTAACAAAAAAGCTGATGGTTCACCAGCTCAAAGAACTGATATTCCTGATACTGATTTCCCTGTATTTAGAATTTCAGATGCTTATTTAATGTATGCAGAAGCTGTTGTGCGTGGTGCAACTACAGGTAATTTAGCGACTGCTGTTGGTTATGTAAATCAAATTAGAACAAGAGCAGAAGCAACTCCAATATCAAGTGCAAATTTAACTCTAGATTTTATCCTAGCAGAAAGAGGAAGAGAGTTATTCTGGGAGTGCCACAGAAGAACAGACTTGATTCGTTTTGGAAAATTTACAGGAGGAAGCAAAATTTGGCAATGGAAAGGTGGTGTAATGAATGGAGTAGCAACAGACTCATACAGAGATTTAATGCCTATTCCTGCTAAAACTATTCAAGCTAATCCTACACTGAAGCAAAATCCAGGATACTAATATCTAATAGAACTGTAAAATGAAAAATATATATAAAATTTTAATCGCATTTATTGGTGTGTTAGCAGTGTCTTGTAATGCTGACGCTGTAGACGAAAGACCAATTCTTAATGTTGTTGCAGCTCCAGAAATTACAGCACCAACAACAGGACAAAATTATGTTCTGGACGTTGAAAAAGCATCAGACGAGGTGGCTAAATTTACTTGGTCGGCTGCAGAGTATTCAACAGATGTAGCAATAAAATATACTTTACTGATAGACAAGAAAGGGGGAGATTTTAAAAGTGCAAAAACATTGCAAACCACTACAAATAGTATTACAGAGGTTTCTGTACTAGCGAAAGAATTAAATCAAGCAGCAATTGATTTAGGAGGAAAGCCAGAAGTAGCGGCAGAGTATGATGTAAAAATTACCTCTAATGTATCAGGATCGTTTACTCAGGTTTCAAAAGGTTTGATTTCAATTACTGTAACTCCTTATGTAGGAAAAGTAGAGTATAATTTTGTTGATTGGTACTTAGTTGGTGATGCAACCGTTTCTGGCTGGGACAATAATAAAGGAAATCAGATCTTGTTCAGAAGCGCTAAAAATGCTAATGAATATGTATTCACAGGATACTTTAAAAAAGGATATTTTAAAGCTATTCAAAACCTAGGAAGCTGGGCTCCAATGTATGGAGGCAAAGACGGTTCTCTAGTTTACAGAGCAACAGACGGAGATCAAGATCCTCCAAGTATTGAAATCCCTGCTGAAGGCTATTATAAATTTAAAATGGATGTTCAAAAGTTAGCTTATACTTTAGAACCATACGCAGCAGGAGCTACAGCGCCAACATATAGTACAGTAGGTATTATTGGAGATTCAACTGCTAAAGGCTGGGATGCATCAACACCAATGGTGAAATCAACTTTTAATGCTCATATCTGGACACTTGGAGTGACATCTTTAAATGATGGAGGAATGAAATTCAGAGCAAATGATGCGTGGGATGTTTCATGGGGAGGAACTACTGCCTTTTCAGGTGGAGGTACTGGAGATAATATTCCAGTTGCAAAATCTAAATATGTTATTTATTTCAATGACTTAGACGGAAGTTATCTAATGATTCCTAATCAATAAAAACTTCAGTTAATAACTGAAAAAGGGCTATCTCCAGATAGCCCTTTTTTAATCTAACTAACCACACAAAACCACGAGATTATGAGAAAAATTTTACTATCAATATTTTTATTGATGGCAGTAACCGTTTTTGCCCAGCCTCAAACAGTTACTTATTCAATAAATCCCTCCACTTTTGAAGAAACAACTTCGATTACTATTTCAATCGCGGGTGCAAGCATTAATGAAGGCACTTGGAGCGTTACAGGCAATGCTTTATATCTTTGGTCATGGTCGTATGATGTAAATGATACTAATCAATCGGATAGTCCGTCCAACGGGACTTGGACTTCATCCAACGAAGCAAGTAAATTTACCTATAACGCAGGAACTGATACTTATACCAAAACAATTACACCTGCTACATATTTTGCAAGAAACGGAATAGGACGAATTGGCTTTTTGGTTAAAGCGAAAGATGGAACAGGAGATAAAAAATCGCAAGATATTTTGGTTGAAGTCGGATCTTTCCAAGTTACTTTGACTTCTCCGGTTGAGAATAGCACTTCGATCATCAATTCTGGCTCAAATTTTACTATTAGTGCAACAAACACAGGAGGAGCAGGTAGTTATACTTTAAAAGCTAACGGAACAACGATTAATACAAACGCCAGCACTTCAAGTTATTCCTATACACATACCAATATTACAGGAAATCAGAGTTACGAATTAATTGCAACTCAAGGAGCGACTACAGTTTCTAAGAAATTTGCAGTAGTTGTAAATCCAAATACTGTTTCTGAGGCGATGCCCGCAGGTTTGGTTGACGGGATTAATTACAATGCTTCAGACGCTACTAAAGCGACTTTGGTCTTAGATGCGCCTTTAAAAGATTTTGTATATGTGGCTGGAAGTTTTAACAATTGGCAGCCCACATCAGCTTATGCCATGAAAAAAGATCCATCTTCGGGAAAATTTTGGTTGGAAATAACTGGCTTGGTTTCGGGGCAAAACAATATGTATCAATATTGGGTTGTCGATACAACGCCACTTGCGAATTCGCCAGCAATGGTGAAAACAGCAGATCCGTATTCTACTTTAGTGCTATCTCCTTACGATGATCCTTCAATTCCTGCTTCAAAATATCCAAATATGCCAGTTTATCCGACAGGACAAAATTTTGAGGTTACAGTCTTAAAAACAGGACAGACTCCTTACAATTGGCAGGTAACAAATTTTGAAAAACCAGCAAAAGAGAAATTAGTAGTCTATGAGGTTTTGGTTCGCGATTTTGATGCATCAAGAAGTTATCAAAGCTTAATTGATCGAATAGATTATTTTAAAAATCTAAAAATTAATGCCATCGAATTAATGCCGGTAATGGAATTTGAAGGAAATGAAAGTTGGGGTTATAATACTTCATTTCATATGGCTTTAGATAAGTTTTACGGAACGTCAGATAAATTAAAAGAGTTTATTGATTTGTGCCATCAAAACGGAATTGCTGTAATCCTCGACGTAGCTTTAAATCATGCTTTTGGAAGAAATCCGATGGTAAGAATGTGGATGAATGATCCTGATGGAGATGGTTTTGGTTCGCCAACTGCAGAAAATCCATATTTCAATACAGTAGCAAAACATAGTTATAACGTTGGTGAAGATTTTAATCATCAATCTTTAAAAACACAGTATTATGTAAATCGTGTTATCAAACAATGGATTGAAGAATATAAAATTGATGGTTTCCGTTGGGATTTAACCAAAGGATTTACGCAATCATGTACGTCAAGCGATAATGCTTGTACCGATTCGTACCAACAAGATCGTGTAGATATTCTGAAAAAATATGCTGATTTTTCTTGGGCAATAGATCCAACGCATTATACTATTTTTGAGCACTTAGGCTCTGATACTGAAGAACAGCAATGGGCAAATTACAGAGTAACAGAAACACCAAGCAAGGGTGTGATGATGTGGGGAAAAATGACAAAAGAGTATAATCAATTGTCTATGGGATATGTTTCTGAAAGTAATATTTTTAGAATGAATAGTGCAAACCGCGGCTTCGCAGCAAACCGCTTGATGGGTTATGCAGAAAGTCATGATGAAGAACGTTTGATGTATAAAAATGTGCAGTATGGTGCTTCAAACGGAAGCTATAATGTAAAAACATTAAATACGGCATTGTCTAGAATGTCTGCTATTGGAGCAGTTTCTTTGCTGATTCCTGGTCCAAAAATGATCTGGCATTTTGGAGAACTGGGAATGGACGATTCTATTTTTAGCTGTAATAACGGAACTGTAAATGACGAATCGTCTGCGACTCCGGGAGATTGTAAATTGGATACAAAACCACAGCCACAATGGACAGAAAATTGGTTGGGCGATGCTAATCGAAACAAGATTTACAACGATTGGGCTAAGATGATTACCCTTAAAAAAACAGAACCAGTATTTTTAGGAACAGCAACAATGGCCAACGCGACTACTTTACTAGTAAATATCAAAATTACAAACAGCAATTTGACTTCTGCTCAACTTAAAGATGTTGTGATTTTGGCCAATTTTGATACAACAGCACAAAATATGATTCCAGGATTTCAATATACTGGAGCGTGGTACAACTTAATGGATAATTCAACGATTAACGTTACCGATGTAAACGCTCCAATAAGTTTGGCTCCGGGAGAATATAGAATTTATGGTAATAAACAGGCAAATCTGGCAATAGAAGATTTTGAAAAAGGAAATCAAGTAAGTCTGTATCCAAATCCTGTTGCCGATTATTTTACTTTAGGGTTTAAAGCCTCAAAAGTAGATATCTATTCTATTACAGGGCAATTAGTAAAAACATTTAATACAAACGGAAATACAGAATATCAATTCTCAGTCAGTAGTTTAGCTTCTGGGTTGTATCTCGTAAAGACGTTTGATGAGAATAATAAAGTTCGCGTTGTGAAGTTTATTAAAAATTAGGTTTGGTTAGTAATGAAAAAGGGCTGTCTAGAAATGGACAGCCTTTTTTGCTTAAAGTAGTTTTTTGTAATATAAATATGTTTTTCGAGGTGATTAAATAAGTCGATGGAGTTCTATGATTTAACCGCAATTGTTTTTATTTATTTTTTCTTTTTAGGATCATTATACTCTCCAATTAAAGAATAATATCCAAATGTTCCTAAGCCCATAACAATAAGCGGCGTCAGTATAAATAGAATAATTGCACCAAATACCAAATCGTCTTGTTGGTCTGAAAGAAGTTTAGGCAAACCAAATTCAAATACACAAAAATAGGCAGCCGCCGCAGCCAAAGCAATCCATAACGCCCCTAAAACTTGTTTAATCGCATTCATTTTTTTTTAAATTTTAAAGGTGAGTAATTTTGTTTTTGTTTTCAATATAAATCATTCCAATAACAAAGCAGATTCCAGCAATAATTATAGGATACCATAATCCGTCCAAATAAAAATCGGCTTTGCCTGCTGTTTTGGCGTGTGATACAAAGTAAGTTGATATGGCAGGAAGCAATCCGCCAAAAATTCCATTTCCAACATGATAAGGAAGTGACATAGAAGTATATCTGATTTTAGTTGGAAACATTTCGACTAAAAATGCCGCAATCGGACCGTAAACCATGGTTACAAATAATACTTGAATAAAAACTAGGAAAGTCAATGTCCATTTATCGCTTGAATTGATTACTATTGATACGTTAGTTTGAGTGTCTTTTTTGTCCAGATACGTTTTTTTCTCCACAACGGATGTTCCGTCTGTGTATTTTTTTTCCGTAATTGTAATAGAGCTTCCGTTAGTCTTGTTTTCAGTTGTAATTCTTGGAGTTTCAAGAATCTCCGTTTTCTTGCTTACATCCGTTGTGTCATACATCATCTTATAAATTGGTCTATAAGAAAAAATAGCCAGCAGCATTCCCAGCATCATAATGTATTTGCGTCCGACTTTATCGCTTAACCATCCAAAAACAATAAAAAATGGAGTTCCAATTAAAAGCGCAATTCCTAATAATTCATCAACTTGCGAAGAATCAATATTCATCACCGTTTTCATGAAACTCATTGCATAGAATTGTCCAGTGTACCAAACAACGCCTTGTCCCATTGTGGCTCCAAATAATGCCAAAAGAACAAATTTTAAATTGTAGCGGTTTCCAAAACTTTCTTTCAACGGATTTGTACTTGTTGTTCCCTCTTTTTTAGCTTTCGAGAAAACGGGAGATTCATCCATGTTTTTTCTAATCAAGTAAGAAACTCCAACCATAGCAATCGAAACCCAGAAAGGAACGCGCCATCCCCATAAATCAAAGGCTTCTGCAGAAATCACACTTTTCGTAGCTAGAATAACCATTAGGGAAATAAATAAACCAACGGTTGCAGTAGTTTGAATCCAAGAAGTCCAGTATCCTTTTTCTCCCGAGGGTGCATGTTCGGCAACATAAGTGGCAGCGCCGCCATATTCGCCTCCAAGAGCAAGACCTTGAAGCAGACGTAAAATCAGAACCAATAAAGGGGCGAGAAAGCCAATTGTTTCATAACTTGGAATACATCCTATTAAAAAGGTTGAACCGCCCATTAATAATAAGGTAGCCATAAAAGTATATTTTCGTCCAATAATATCTCCAAGCCTTCCAAAGAATAAAGCTCCAAATGGACGAACTACAAATCCGGCAGCAAACGTGGCTAAAGTAGATAGAAACGCTGCGGTTGGATTATCGCTAGGGAAAAATTTTGTTGAAATAACGACAGCCAAACTGCCAAAAATGTAAAAATCGTACCATTCAATCATGGTGCCCATAGAAGAGGCCGAAATTACTTTCCAAATGCCCTTAGTAGAAGTTTTAGTCATAAAAACTGCTTTGAGATCTTATTAATGAATGAAATATAAAAATACAGTTTTACGAATATATAAGATTATTTTTTATTCGGTCAATACTTTTTTAACAAAAACTATTTATTTGTTGACAATTGATTTCGAAGTGAAAAAGGATTTAACCGCAAAGAGCGCAAAGATTTACGCAAAGGTTCACAAAGTTTTTTGAATTGGCTCCGGCTTTAGCTGGAGTTTACATACATCGATCGGAATGACTTTAGCCAAAATGCCTGATTTGAAATTTGAAGAGGTTTTTAACCGCAAAGACACAAAGAAAAGCGCAAAAGGTTCGCAAAGTTTTAAATCAAACTTTTGCGAACCTTTTGCGTAAGCCCTAGCGTTCTTTGCGGTTAAAAAAACAGAAAAGTATAAAAAACAAAAAACCCGAATATTTCTATTCGGGTTTTGTGGTACCTCCAGGGATCGAACCAGGGACACATGGATTTTCAGTCCATTGCTCTACCATCTGAGCTAAGGTACCGTGCTTGTTGCGGGTGCAAATATATAATCATTTTTGGTTTGTGCAAAACATTTTTTAGAAAAAATCAATTCGTATCTTCGCAAAAGCAAAAAAGAAAATATGATTTTAACGGTTGATGTCGGAAACACCAGAATTAAAGCGTCTGTCTTTGAGGATAATACTGCTCTCGAAAATTTTGTTTTTGAAAAAAACGAACTCGAAAAAAAAATTGAAAAAATTTTAGAAAAATATCCAAAATGCTCCGATTTGGTCGTTGCTTCAGTCGGAAGTATCGAAAAACAATCATTTTTGTCCTTCGAAAATAGACTTAAAGTTCATTTTTTTACTCACGAAGATGTTTTTCCGTTTCACAATAAATATGCAACTCCAAAAACTTTGGGAATAGACCGAATGATTTTGGCAGCAGGGGCGACATTGCAATTTCCAAAACAAAACCGTTTGGTTATAGACGCAGGAACTTGCATTACTTACGATTTTATCGACGAAAATGATAATTATTTGGGAGGAGCCATTTCTCCAGGACTTCGTTTGCGATATGAATCACTGCATAATTTTACTGCTAGGCTGCCGTTATTAAGCTTAGAAGCTCCCGATTCTTATATAGGAAACTCTACCGCGCAAGCCATACATTCTGGCGTTGTGAATGGTTTCGTCTATGAGATTGACGGTTTTATCGATGAATATCGCAAAGAGTTTTCAAATTTTATCATAATTTTAACGGGAGGCGATGCAGATTTTTTGGCTAAACGATTAAAAAATACCATATTTGCCAATTCAAATTTCCTTCTGGAGAGTTTGAGCCAAACATATCAATATAAAATCGACAATGATTAAAAAAGTAATACTAAGCGCTTGTTTGCTTATATCGTTCGTTTCATTCGCTCAACAAGGTACTGCTTCACCTTATTCTTTTTTCGGAATAGGAGATGTGAGATTCAAGGGAACTCTTGAAAACAGATCTATGGCAGGAGTTGCAGTAGAGCAAGATACGATTCACTTAAATTTAGAAAATCCAGCAAGTTATGCCAGCTTAATTCAAACAACTTTTACAGTTGGAGGAACATTTGCGACTTCAAATTTAAAAACAACTTCTGCATCAGAAAAAGCACAGCGTTCTACTTTTGATTATTTGGCATTAGGAATTCCAATGGGAAAATTTGGTGCTTCATTCGGTTTGATACCAGTAACTTCAGTAGGATATAAAATTCGTAACGATAATTCTGCAACAGAAGGGGCAACAAGTTCACAGCTTGACGGAAAAGGTGGTGTAAATAAGGTATATTTTGGTTTATCATATAAAATAATGAAAGACTGGAATATTGGGGTAGATGCACAGTATAATTTTGGAAAAATTACCACAACAAGCGTTGAAGCAATTACAGGGGTACAAAACGGAACAGCAGAGGTAAATACTTCTGAGCTTTCGGGTACAGCATTTAGTTTTGGAACGATGTATCAGAAAAAAATATACAAAAAGGTTAGTATGTTTTCTAGTTTAAGTTACACTTTCTCAAGCAACCTGAATTCAGATAATACCAGAGTTATTTCGGTTCAAGGAGATCCAGATCCTTATGTGGTTCCAACAGAGTCAACAAAATTAAAACTGCCAAATAAATTAAGTATTGGATTAGGAGTTGGTGAGGCTAGAAAATGGCTTGTGGGAGCAAATATGACTTTTCAAGGAGACGGACAGTTGGCAAATTATTACAATGCAGCTGAAAACGTAAGATACGAAAGCTACTCTAAATATGCTCTTGGAGGATACTATCTTCCAAATTACTCTTCTTTTACAAGTTATATGAGCAGAATTACCTATAGAGCAGGTTTGAAATATGAAAAAATTGGTTTGATTGTAAATAATGAATCAATTAAAGATATCGGAATGTCATTGGGAGCAGGAATTCCAATTCCGGGATCATTTTCAAATGTAAACTTAGGAATTGAATTTGGTAAACGCGGTACAACTTCTGCAGATTTAGTGCAAGAGAATTACGTTAATTTCAGTGTGAGTTTCTCTTTCAACGACAAATGGTTCGTGAAGAGCAAATACCAATAATCAAAACATATTATCTTTTAGAAGCTCATTACAATTTACTACATTTGGCAAATGAATTTACCAAAAAGATATAGTCTAGTAGCTGTCACAGTTTTTGCTGTGACACTATTTTTTGGATGCGAAAGTAATTTTAAAGAAGTTCAGAAAATTAACTTCTCAGAATTTGTTCCTGCCAGCGATGCCGATACTGTAAATATTAAATATACAGATTCTGGACGCATTACAGGCGTTTTGATAAGTCCGAAAATGCTAGATTATTCAAATCTTGATTTTCCTTTTACAGAATTTCCTAAAGGGATTGATGTTACCTTATACGATAAAAAGCAGAAACGTACCTTTATAAGAGGAAATTATGCAGTTTCGTATAAAAATACAGGAATCATTGATCTGATAGGAAAAGTAAAAATCACTTCAGAAGCTGGACAGGTTTTAGAAACAGAACAATTGTATTTCGACCAGAAAAACGAATGGTTTTACACGGAAAGAAAATTTAAATTGACCGATACAAAAGGAGTTTCCCATGGTCAGGGAATAGATTTTAGCAAAGATTTTAAAGTGATTAATTCGCAACGAATAAGTGGTGAAATTGAATCAAACGAAGAATTATAATATTATGGGTTACTTAAAATATACACAATATGTTTACATCCTTTTTGCAGTTTTCTTTACTTATGATGGTATCGTAAAACTAAATGAGGGTGATGAGAGCTATCCTTTATATTTTGTGATTGCAGGGATGGCTGTTTTTATGTTTTTCTTTAGAAGAAGATTTCTTAACAGGCATAACGACAGAAACAAAAAACAATAAAAAATGGAAATTAGTATTATAATAATCTGTTTAATACTAGCCGCCTTTTTTTCTGGGATGGAAATCGCTTTTACATCCGCCAACAAAATTTATCTCGAAATTGAAAAGAAGCAAGACGATTTTTTGTCTCGAATCTTAACAAAACTGACCGAAAATCCATCTAAGTTTATTGCGGCCATGCTTATAGGCAATAATGTGGCTTTGGTGATTTACGGTTTTTTTATGGGCGATCTGATTTTAGGTTGGATGGCTTATTTTGGTCTAGTTTTTTCTGATTGGTGGAATATTCTTATCCAAACACTACTTGCAGCATTTGTAGTTTTGCTGACTTCAGAATTTTTTCCGAAGGTGTTTTTTCAGATTTATGCCAATTCTTTAATTAAAATTCTGGCACTTCCCGCTTATTTATTTTACCGATTATTCTATTACATCTCTACATTTTTTATTTGGATCGCAGATTTTGTGCTAAGTAAATTTTTTAGAACAGAAGGAAATCAAATCCATTTGTTTAGCCGTATTGAGCTGGGAAATTATATTACAGAACAAATGAGTACAGTTGAAGAAGATGAAGAGGTGGACTCTGAAATCCAGATTTTTCAGAATGCTTTAGAATTTTCAAATGTAAAGGCGCGCGATATTATGACGCCTCGAACAGAAATTGTAGATATAGATTTGTTTGATACAGTCGAAGATCTGAAGGCTTTGTTTATAGAAACAGGATATTCTAAAATTATTATTAGCCAAAATTCATTAGACGACATTGTAGGCTATGTTCATTCCTTTGATCTGTTTAAAAAACCATCAACGATAAAATCGGTTTTGATGACTGTCGAATTTGTTCCTGAAACAATTTTGATCAAAGATGTATTGAATTTATTGATCAAAAAACGAAAAAACGTTGCAGTAGTTTTGGATGAATATGGAGGAACTTCTGGAATTGTTACCATTGAAGATATTGTAGAAGAACTTTTTGGCGAAATCGAAGACGAGCATGATTTAGACGAAGAATTAATTGAAGAAGAAATAGAAGAGGGCAAATATTTGTTTTCAACCCGATTGGATGTTGAATACTTGAATGAAACCTATAAATTAATGATTCCCGAAGAAGATTCGTATGGCACATTAGGAGGTTTCATTGTCAATCATACTAAAGAAATCCCACAAAAAGGGGATAAGATTGTAATAGATAAGTTTCATTTTTCTATTGTAGAGGCTTCAAATAAGAAAATAGAACTAGTCAAATTGACAATTAAAGAGTGATTTTTTAAATTAATGAAAAAAAATGTTGAAAATAAAACGCTAGTTGTATTGTTATTAACTAGATAATTGTATTTTCGCAAACTGAATATAAAATTAACGATAATAAAATGGCAGTTTTAGCAAAAATTAGACAGCGTTCCGCTTTATTGATAGGAGTTATTGCACTTGCATTATTTGCATTTATAATACAAGATCTATTCACAAGAGGAACATTTGGTCAAAGTTCAAAAGATGTAGGAAGCATCGATGGAAAAGATATTTCATTTGAAGACTTTAGAGTTAAAGTTAGTAATGTTGAAAAAAGTGGGCAAGGTATAACTTCCACTGAAGCTGCAAACAGAGTTTGGGATCAAGAAGTTTCAATCGCTTTATTGTCATCGCAATTTGATAAATTAGGATTGAGAGTTGGTGAAAAACACATTTTAGAGGTTTTAAAATCAGATCCAAATATTGGTAAAAACCCAATGTTCTTAAACGCAGCAGGAATTTTTGATGTTGTTAAGTTCAAAGATTATTTTAAATCAAACCCAGAAGCAGCACAATATATTGCTCAAAAAGAGAAAGATGCTGAATTGAACGCAAAATTTCAAATCTATAATACTTTAATTAAATCAGGACTTTACGCAACTGCTAGTGAAGGAAAATTAAAGTATGAAATGGAAACTAACAAAGTAAGTTTTGCTTTTGCTGCAGCTCCTTATTCTTCTATTAAAGATAGTGAAGTAAAAATCTCTGACGATGAGATTGTTGCTTACATGAAGAAAAACGAGAAAAAATTCAAAGCAGATGCAACTCGCGAAATTCAATACGTTTTAGTTGAAGACAAAGCTTCTAAAGAAGATGAGGCTGAAATTAAAGCTAAATTAACTGCATTATTATCAGGAAGTGTTGTTTATAATGCAAAAACTGGTAAAAATGATACATTGCCAGGATTTAAAAACGCTACAAACATTGCTGAATTTGTAAATGCAAATTCTGATGTTCCTTACGATTCTACTTATGTTCCTAAAAATGCATTGCCAGCTGTTGATGCTGACAAATTATTCAGCTTGCCTGCTGGAGCAATCTACGGACCATATGTTTACGGAAGATACTATGCAATTTCTAAATCTCAAGGATTTAAAGCTGGTGTTAATGCAAAAGCTAGCCATATTTTAATTGGTTATGAAGGATCTCAAACTCCAAACCCAAAAGAAAAAAGAACTAAAGAAGAAGCTAAAGCTAAAGCTGAAGAAATTTTAGCACAAGTTCAAGCTAATCCAGATAGTTTTATGATGTTGGCTTTCACAAGTTCTGATGATTCATCTGCTCAGCAAGGTGGTGATTTAGGATATTTTGGGCCAAACCAAATGGTAAAACCTTTCAATGATTTTGTATTCAGCAACGGAATTGGTAAAGTTGGTTTAGTTGAAACTCCTTTCGGATTTCACATTATCAAAATTACAGACAAACAAGACGGAATTCGTTTAGCGACAATTGCTCAAAAAATCGAGCCATCTGAAGCTACTTCTGATAAAGTATTTACATTAGCAACTAAATTTGAAATGGATGCTGCTGAGAAAGACTTCAATGCTGCAGCAAAAGAATTAGGTTTAAAAGTTGCTCAGCCAGTTAATGCAAAAGCTATGGATGAAGCGTTTGGACCATTAGGAAACCAACGTAACATTGTAAGATGGGCTTTTGATAAAGAAACAGATAAAGGAGATGTAAAACGTTTTGAAATTGCAAACGTAGGGCACGTTATCGCACAATATAAAGGTGAAAACAAATCTGGTTTAGTTTCTGTTGATATGGCAAGACCTTATGTAGAGCCAATCTTGAAAAATAAGAAAAAGGCTGAATTGTTAAAAGCTAAAATGCAAGGTTCAAGCCTTGAGGCTATCGCTAAAGCAGCAGGAGTTGCTGTTCAGCAAGCTACTGATGTAACTCTAGATAATCCAGTTTTACCTGGAGGAGTTGGACAAGAGCCAAGAGTGGTAGGTAATGCATTTGCTTTAACAGCAAACAAAATCTCTGCTCCAATTGAAGGAAATACAGGTGTGTATGTAGTTAAAAACATTAAAACTGTAAAAGCTCCTGCAATTGCTAATCATGCTGCTTATGTAGAGAAAGTAAAAGCTCAAAGCGCATCTGATGTGAACAGAGTATTGCCAGCTTTGAAAAACAACGCTAAAATTGAAGATAACAGATTACAATTTAATTACTAATTAAACAGTAATCAAGCTTATAAAGGCCCGAAACGCTTTAAGTGTTTCGGGTTTTTCTTTTTAGAATCTAGCAGTAATTATATTTTGTAATTTTTACTGTTAATTTTCTGAAAGTATATAGGAATTATCGAAATTTAATTTAAAAAACTTGTGATTTTCAAAATATTACAGTTAATTTGCTCGATTTTTAACTTTAACATATTTTTGGCTTTTGCCACACAATAAAATAAATTATCCAATAAACAAAAAGCTTAATAATAAATCATTTAATGTTTTTTACTTTTAAATTTTTTAGAAGGAAGCCAAGAGTATATACCAAAATAGAAAGTCATATTTATGGTATTATTACAGAGCTTTTAAAAGTGAGCAGCACCGACATCAATGTTGATGAATTGGGTGGAAAGTATTATTTGAGTAACGAAGAACAGCATTTTAAAGTTACTATTTTGAGTAATGATTATGTAATCAGGCTAACCAATACGCATGATTCTGTAGCTGAAAAATACGATAAGGTTTTTGTTGAAGATGTGCTAAAAGCCGTAAAAGAAGAAAAACACCGACGTATGGAAGTGGTTTACGATTCGATTACCAACAGCATCGAAAAAATGGCAGAGCGCTTGCATAATAGGCTTATAGAATCAAACGAGCAGGAAAGCAAATCGGTTCGTCGTTTGGAAACAAAACACGTTAAAACTAAAAAAGCAAATTATTAGTTGTATTTGCTTTATAGAATCATTTCTTCATAAGTCAAAATGGTCTCATATCCTTTATTAAAGAAATATTCTTTCGGATTTTCTTTAGAAACCACTAGAATAAAATCTCCGCCCCAAGCTCCAAGACTCTTTATTACGCCATTGAAATCTGGAAAAACAGCCTCTTTTATAGTCTGCATTTCTAAAACATTACTCAAATGAATTTCGTGTTTCTGTATCGCAGCGGCAAACTCTTTTAATGTTTTGGCATGAAGTATCGCGTTTGTGATTTTGTTGTTTTGAGCGACACTTTCTGATAAATGGCTATTTTTATGATTGTTGTATGAATATATAGCAGCTTTGCTGTTTTGTTTTTTATTCAGATAAACAAAATAAAGATGTTCTTTAAAATCGGGATTAAATTCAACTTGCTGTACAAAATTATCTTTTATTCGGTATAAAACTGGAGTGTTGTTTTGTGCGCATGCAATATCGTAACCGCTTCCACCAAAACTGTTTTTCAATAAAGTATAGGCGTTAATTCCGGCCCATTGGGCAATGTTATTGATAAGAGTGGAAGAAGTTCCTAATCCCCAATTTCTTGGAAAACTTAAGTGCGTGCTTACCTTATATCCACTAGCATTATCAATAAATTTTGGATTTAAAATATAAGCTTCATGCAGAATATTGACTAGAGTTGATTTTACGCTATCAATTTGCGGATCTGAACCTTTTATAATTTCATCAAACGAGATTGTTTCTTCAAACCATAAGTGTTTGTCGTAATCATAACTTTTCCATTCGATCTGTTTGTTGTCTAAATCTTCAATGACCAAATCTTGGCCAAATTTTGTAGGCAATGCAAAAGCATCTGCTCCGTCTAAAACGAGATATTCACCAGCGATAAAAAGTTTTCCGTTACTATAAAAGGTTGTAGGCATACTTGTTTTTTATTATAAATTCCAAATCTGAAATTCCAAATTCCAAGAACTAACATTGGAATTTGGAATTTAAAATATTGGATTTTCTTAACTAGGTTATTTTCTTAAATTCTCAATAAATTCTACCACAGCGCTATGAGAAACGGCTGTTTTTTTGAAGTGCGTTTTAATTAAATGACGCTCTTCATCGGTAGCTTCAAATTGATTGATGATATTATTAAGGTGCATTTTCATATGCCCTTCCTGAATTCCTGTTGTGGTTAAGGAACGTAATGCAGCAAAATTTTGTGCCAATCCTGCCACGGCTACGATTTCCATTAATTCTGGAGCAGAAGGTTTTTCTAAAATTTCAAGACACAATTTTACTAAAGGATGCAAAGAGGTTAAGCCTCCAACAGTACCAACGGCTAAAGGAATTTCAAGCCAAAAAGTGAAAATTCCGTTTTCAATTTTGGCATGTGATAAACTTGCGTATTGTCCATTTTTGGAAGCATAAGCATGTACGCCAGCTTCTACAGCTCTAAAATCATTTCCTGTTGCCAAAATAACAGCATCTACACCATTCATAATGCCTTTATTATGTGTAACCGCTCTAAAAGGTTCGACTTCTGCGATCTGCACAGCTTGAACAAAACGTTCTGCAAATTCTTGCGGATTGATAATATGTTTTTCTGCTAAATCTTCTATTGGGCAAGAAACTTCGGCTCTAACAAGACAGTGCGGTACATAGTTAGAGAGAATGCTCATAATAACTTCCAGCTTTTCACCATTTTGGCATAAGTCAGAATTCTGAGCTTCTTCTTTTAAAGTAGAAGCAAACTGCTCCAAACAAGAATTGATAAAATTGGCTCCCATGCTGTCTTTGGTTTCAAAAGTAGCATGAAGCTGATAGTAATTTTCTAGTAAACTTCTTTTGTCTTTTAATTTAATATCAAGAATACCACCACCACGCTGCTGCATATTTTTGGTTATGCTTTGCGTTTCTGAGAAGAATTTAGGTCTTATCTGTTCAAAAAAGTTGTTCAGTTTTTCTGCGTTTCCGCTATAAGTAAAATGAACCTGGCCTATTTTTTCGGTATCTATAATTGTGGCTTTAAAACCGCCTCTTGTAGACCAGTATTTTGCTGCTTTAGAAGCTGCTGCAACCACAGAACTTTCTTCTATTGCCATCGGAATCGTTTTGTGTTTTCCGTTGATCAAAAAGTTAGGAGCAACTCCAAGCGGGATATAAAGATTTGTGATCGTATTTTCTATAAATTCATCATGAAGCTGCTGAATCTTTTCATCTGAATTCCAGTAATTTCTTATAATATTTTGTGCCTCTTCTGGATTTGAAAAGTATTCATTTGCAATCCAGTCAATTTTTTCTTTTTTGGATAATTTAGAAAATCCGGCAACAGCGTTGTTCATTCTCAATGTATTAAATAATATTGTTGCGGCAAAGATACTATTTTAAGAGTTTTGATTGCAATCTATTTCAGACATGAAAGTGCGCAATCGTTATTTTTTTTAACATTTAACACTTAAAATGTGTATTATGTTTATTTTTTTTACTAAAATTGGGCTCTTTTTATATTTAAAATAATTCTAATGAATACAAGTAAATTTACTGCAGTATTTTTATTTTTAACTGCGGTTGTTTTTGGACAGCAGAAAATAACTGTCGAAAATGTTTTTAGCGGTACTTTCCGGGCTAAAGGAATGGATGAACTGCAATCGCTGAAAAATACAAATCAATATACTGTTTTAAATGTTGACCAGGCGAGCAGAAGTATGCAGATTGATTTATACGATTTTGCAACCCTGAAAAAAGTATCGAATCTTATTGATACTAAAAACTATAAAGAACTTGTCGACGGAATTGATAGCTATACCTTTGATGCTTCTGAAAAAAAGATCTTAATTGCTTGTAATTCTTCTAAAATCTTCCGTCACTCCTTTACTGCTGATTACTACCTTTACGATATCGCAGCAAAATCTCTGATTAAACTTGTTGATTTCCAAATTCAAGAGCCAACTTTCTCACCTGACGGAACTAAAATCGCTTATGCAAGAGAAAACAACTTGTATGTGTACGATGTAGCTTCAAAAAAATCTACGGCGATTACAACAGACGGAAAGAAAAATGCGGTTATAAATGGTATAACTGATTGGGTTTACGAAGAAGAATTTGCTTTTGTGCGTGCATTCGACTGGAGTAAAGACAGTAAAAAAGTAGCGTATATTCGTTTTGACGAAAGCCAAGTTCCTGAGTTTTCAATGTCAATCTTCCATAAAGATTTATACCCTAAAATTGAAACTTTTAAATATCCTAAAGCAGGTGAAAAAAACTCAGAAGTTTCATTGCATATCTATGATGTCGCTGTTGGAGCAACTAAAAAAGTAGATTTAGGGAAATATAATGATTTCTACATTGCAAGAATGCAATGGACAAATGATGCAAATGTACTTTCTGCACAGGTTTTAAACCGTCATCAAGATAATTTAGATTTATTGTTTGTTGATGGTAATACAGCGACTGCAAAAGTAGTTTTAAATGAAAAAGATAAAGCTTACGTTGATATTACTGATAACTTGACTTTCTTAAAAGATAACAGTTTTATCTGGACAAGCGAAAAAGATGGTTTTAATCATATTTATGTGTATGATAAAAACGGAAAACTTAAAAATCAAGTTACAAAAGGAAACTGGGAAGTGGTTTCATACTACGGTTTCGACGAAAAAACAAAAACTATTTTCTACCAATCTACAGAAAATGGTTCTATCAACAGAGATCTTTACAGAATTGGTTTAGATGGAAAAAATAAAGTGCGTTTGTCTTCAAAAACAGGAACAAGTGCAGCGACTTTCAGTCCGAATTTCCAATATTTTATTACAACTTTCTCAAGTAATACACAGCCTACAACTTATACTTTAAACGAGGCTAAAACAGGAAAAGAAATTCAGGTTATCGAAAATAATCAGGCGCTTGCTGATAAATTGAAAGCGTATGATCTTCCTTCAAAAGAATACTTTGTTTTAAAAACAGCTAAAGGAAACGAATTGAATGCATGGATTTTAAAACCAAAAGATTTTGATCCTTCAAAAAAATATCCTGTTTTCATGTTCCAATACTCTGGTCCAGGATCTCAACAGGTAGCTAACCAGTGGAATAATTCTAATGATTATTGGTTCGCTTCATTAACTCAGCAAGGTTACATTGTAGCTTGTGTTGACGGAAGAGGAACAGGTTACAAAGGAGCCGATTTCAAAAAAGTAACTCAAAAAGAATTAGGAAAATACGAAGTTGAAGACCAGATTGATGCGGCAAAAGTAATAGGTGCTTATCCTTATGTGGATGCTTCAAGAATCGGAATCTTCGGATGGAGCTATGGTGGATTTATGGCTTCGAACTGTATTTTCCAAGGAAACGATGTTTTCAAAATGGCAATTGCTGTTGCGCCAGTTACAAACTGGAGATTTTATGACAGTGTTTACACAGAAAGATATATGCAGACTCCGCAGGAAAATGCAAGCGGATACGATCAAAACTCTCCTATAAATCACGTTGGTAAATTGAAAGGAAAGTTCTTATTGATTCATGGTTCTGCAGATGACAATGTTCATGTTCAGAATACAATGCAGATGATGGAAGCTTTAATTCAGGCAAATAAACAATTTGATTCTCAAATTTATCCAGATAAAGATCATGGTATTTATGGCGGAAAAACGAGAGTTCAGCTTTATACCAAAATGACCAACTTTATTAAAGAAAATTTATAATCTAAAAACATTAAACCTAATTAAATAGAATAGTATGGGAGAAACTCAAGTAAAAACAGCGCATCCAAAAGGTCTTTGGGTATTATTTGGAACGGAGATGTGGGAGCGATTCAATTTTTATGGAATGCGCGCTTTATTGACCTTATTTCTTGTGAATTCATTATTGATGAAGGAAGAAGAAGCATCATTAATTTATGGAGGTTTTCTTGGACTTTGTTATTTGACACCAATGTTGGGCGGTTTTGTTGCTGACCGTTACTTAGGAAACAGAAATTGTATCCTATTAGGAGGATTATTAATGGCGATAGGGCAAATGCTTTTGTTCACCAGCGGAAGTGTTTTCGAATCTAATTTAGGCTTGGCAAAAATCATCATGTACTCTGCGTTAGGAGTAATTGTTTTTGGTAACGGATTCTTTAAACCAAATATTTCTAGTATGGTTGGAAGTTTGTATCCAAAACAAGAAAAAACAAAATTAGATAGTGCTTTCACGATTTTCTATATGGGAATTAACATTGGAGCATTTTTAGGTCAGTCTATCTGTCCTTTATTAGGAGATGTTAAAGATGCAGGAGGAATTAGAGATATCCATGCTTTCAGATGGGGATTCATGGCGGCTTCTGTGGCTATGTTATTAGGTACAATTCTTTTTTACTTCTTAAAAAATAAATATGTGGTTTCTCCAGAAGGAAAACCATTAGGAGGGCTTCCTTCTAAAAATGATGCTTCGGATTTTGAAGAAGGAGAAGCGCAAAAAGCAAACTTTTCTACAAAAGCTCTTATTGGTGCAGGAATTGCATTTGTTGCTTTAGGATTCTTTTTCCATTACGTTGTAGGTCAGAACTTGATTTATACTTTGATTTATTCAAGTGGTTTGGCTTTAGCAGGATTAATTATTTCTGACACCTCTTTAACTAAAGTTGAAAGAGATAGAATTATTGTAATTTATATCGTGTCGTTCTTTATTATTTTCTTTTGGGCGGCATTTGAGCAAGCAGGTTCATCATTAACTTTTATTGCAGATAACCAAACAGACAGACATTTCTTTGGCTGGGCAATGCCGCCATCGATGGTTCAAATTTTTAACGGAATGTTTGTTGTGGTTTTAGCAGTTCCTTTCAGTGTTCTTTGGGATACTTTAAGAGCTAAAGGAAAAGAGCCAATTTCTCCAGTAAAATTAGCAGCGGGATTAGTAATCATCTCTATCAGTTTCTTTATGATTGCAACTCAGGTTTCTTATATCGGAACTTCAGGGCTTTTATTAGTTAAATGGCTTATCTTATTATATTTCTTAAATACATGTGCTGAATTGTGTTTATCTCCAATTGGTTTATCATTGGTAGGTAAATTATCTCCAAAACGTTTTGCATCATTATTATATGGAGTATTCTTTTTGTCTAATGCGTCTGGATATGCGTTAGGAGGAACTTTAGGTTCTATTTTACCAGCAACTGGTGATAAATTTGCAAAAGCAAAAGAACTTGGAATAGATCTTCAGGCAGTTTTAGATAAAAAAATAACGCTTTCAGCAGACCAATTGGCTTTATTGGATCATCATCAGATTAGTGCGCAAAATCCAATATTTGCAGGATTTGAAATCCATAATTTATATGAATTCTTTATGGTATTTGTTGTCTTGACTGGTATTGCAGCGATTTTATTGTTTGCTTTAACACCACTATTGAAGAAATTAATGCACGGTGTTAGATAATTAGAATGGAAAACAATATTACTTTAGAAGAAATTCAAAATTTTAAAGGCAAGTACCCAAAGCAATTGTGGTACTTGTTTTTGGTTGAAATGTGGGAACGTTTCTGTTTCTACGGAATGAGAGGGGTTTTAGCAGTTTTCATGGTAGATCAATTAGGTTTGGTTGAAGGGAAAGCAAATTTGCAATATGGGGCGATTCAGGCTTTTGTATATGCATTTACTTTTATCGGTGGAATTTTTGCTGATAAAATTTTAGGGTTTAAAAAATCACTTCTTTTTGGAGGAATCGTGATGATTTTGGGAAATTTGCTTATTGCGGCAAATCCACATGATTTCTTTTATTACGGAATAACACTTTCTATTATTGGAACCGGTTTTTTTAAACCAAACGTTTCTTCAATGGTAGGCGAATTGTATCATGAGAGCGACGGTCGTCGTGACGCAGGTTACGGACTGTTTTATGCAGGAATTAATATTGGAGGAATGCTTGGAGGAGCGATTCCTATTTATTTAGGGAAAAACTATTCTTGGAGTCTTTGCTTCCTTTCTGCAGCAATTGTTATGATAATTGGAGTTGTAACTTTTCTTTTAACGAAAAAGCACTTAGCGCCGATTGGAAATTCCCCATTAGAAAATCGGACATCTAAAAAACGTAATCTTTCTGAAATAGCCGTTTATGTAGGTTCTTTTGCTGTAATTCCATTAGTGTATATAATGGTTATTAATTCTGATTTTACAGAGTATTTTATGTATACGATCGGGGTGCTGGCATTGGGATATTTTTTGTATGAATTGATAATGATAAAAGAGAGAAAGCAACAACTTAAGTTTTTTGCTGCCTTTATCTTTATTTTTGCATATTTTATGTTTATGGCAATCTCTGAACAGTCAGGAGGTTCATTGTCGTTATTTGCGAAAGATAATTTGACCAATAAATTATTGTTCTTTAATATCGATCCGAATGTGGTAAATAATAGTATAAATTCATTGTATGTTATTATTTTTAGCCCATTATTAGGATTTTTGTGGATCTATATGTCTAAACGAAAAATAGAGCCTAATACCGTTATTAAATTTGGTTTGTCATTTATTTTATTGGCGGCAGGTTTCTTTATTTTTTATGCTGCTCGATATTTTGTAAACCAAGACGGATTAAGTTCGTTGGATGTATTTGCTTTAGGATATCTTTTGTATACACTGGGGGAATTATGTATTGGTCCAATCGGAATGTCTGTGATAACAAAATTATCGCCTAAAAGATTGTTCGGAATGATGATGGGATTATGGTTTCTTTCAAGTGCATTTGGCCAATTTGCTGCAGGAAAATTAGGAGCTGAAATGTCTGATGCCAACACTGGAACTACATTAATGTCTAAACTTATTGCTTACACGGATGGATATTATCAATTAGCTTTATATGCACTTGTTGCTGGGATTGCATTTATTGTGCTAACTCCGTTGATTAGAAAATTAATGCAAGAAGTTAAATAATTATATTGTAATTAGTTTTTGCATAAATTTGTATAAAATTTCTCATTATGAAAAAAATAGTACTTATTGCTTTGTTTTTAATTGGTGCTGCAAATCTTCAGGCACAAGAATTAAAATGGTATACAGATGTTAGAGAAGCAATTACTGTAAGTAATAAAGAACAAAAGCCAATGTTGATGTTTTTTACTGGTAGTGATTGGTGCGGATGGTGTATTCGTTTGCAAAATGAAGTTTTAAAGACAGCAGAATTTAAAAAATGGGCAACAGATAATGTTGTTTTAGTTGAGTTGGATTATCCTAGATCTGTTCCTCAGACACCAGAACTTAAAAGCCAGAATAATGAATTGCAGCAAGCTTTTGGGATTCAAGGTTTTCCAACTATATTCTTTACTAGTGCAGAAACCAAAGATGGTAGAGTTAACTTTAAAGGTCTTGGTAAAACAGGATATGTGGCCGGCGGACCATCAGCTTGGTTAACTGTTGCAGAAGGAATAGTGCATCCGAAGAAAATGTAAATTTTAATTTGAAAAATAATGAAAGGTCTCTTACTCTGTAAGGGACCTTTTTTATTTAGTAGGAAAAACGCTTTGTAAAGTTGCTTTAAATTGAGTATTTATTATTTTATTGTATGTAAAAAAACATATAATATATTTTTTATATTAATATAATTTGGATAATTAAAATATAATGTTAATTTCGTCTTGCTAATCTAACCAAAAACCAATTTATATGACTAAAAAACTACTTGCCCTAGTGTTTTTTATAGGTTCATTTATGATGCAAGCACAAAATTTAGCATGGAGAACAAACATGACAGATGCTATTGCTATAAGTAATGAACAGAAAAAACCAATGCTGATTTTATTCACTGCCTCAGGTGTAGCAGAAAATCTTCAAAACGAAATCTTTAAAACACCCGATTTTGCTGTTTGGTCACGAGACAATGTGGTCTTAGTAAAATTAGATTTATCTGATATGAACGCTTCAGATAGTGATCGTGAACAGAATGTAAAATTGAAAAATGCATTTGGAGTTCAGGATCTTCCTGAAGTATGTTTTGCAATGGCATCAGTAAGAAAAAACAAAACTACATTTAGCGCTTTAGGAAAAATAGCCTACAAACCTGGAGGAGCGAAAGCTTGGATTGCAGAATCAAATGCAATTTTGCATCCAGTAGAATAGTAAACGATTTCATTCGACTTTTATTTTAATTTTTTTTAGTCCCCTTTCTGTTTTACAGAGAGGGGATTTTTTTTTCTAAATCGAAACAGAGAATTTGATTATTTTTATTAGTGTTTATTTAACATTTATTAAAAAATGAGCCATTTATTGTTAATTTGATTTTAATGCTTATAACTTGGTTTTTAATTCATTAAAAATTTTTATTGAATTCTTTTTTTGTGTTATTTTAGTTTTATTAACATAACCAAACCCTAAATTATATGCCTAAAAAATTACTCATCCTACTACTATTTTTAAGTCCATTTTGTATGAATTCTCAAAATATAATTTGGAAAACCGACATTAATGATGCTGTAGCCGTAAGTGCAGAAAAAAGAAAACCGTTATTAATTTTTTTTACTGCTCAAGGCGTAAGTCCTCAACTTCAAAATGAAATTTTTGCTACCCGAGATTTTGAAGAATGGTCGCGAAATGTCATATTGGTAAAACTAGACCTTTCAGATTCTTCAGCTTCTGATGCTGTTAAAGAACAAAATCTAATGTTGAAGAATGCTTTCGGTATAGAAGATATTCCTCAAGTGTGCTTTTCTGAGGTAACGGTCAGAAAAGGAAAGACAAACTTTAATAAGTTAGGACTTATTGGCTATACAGGGTCTGGCGTTAAAAGTTGGATTTCTGAATCCAATTCAATTTTAAATCCAGAATAAAATTATAATTGATAGTATCCCTTTTCTTTTGTTGAATGAAAAGGGATATTTTTTTTAAGACAGCTATTTTTCCAATATTTCTGAATTGAATTGGAATTTGAACCATCAGCTATCACGATTTTTGGATGAATATGCAGTAACAGTCGATCTAGATTTATTCTCGAGGTTTGGGTAATAATTAGAATGTCTGGCTGAATTTTTTCTGAAAAAGCTTTAGTACTATCAATTATTAAAATTTTAGTATTTTTAAAGTAAAGCACATTTTTAATTTCTTTGATTTTAGACAAACTGATTGAATTTCCAACGAGATAAGAATTTATATTTCTTTTATTCATGTTTTTATCGATAGTATCTCTACTATAGAGTACTATGTTTCTTCCTAAGCGCTCAGAAATAAGCGTGTTGTTTTTTTCATTGTAAACGATTAACTCCTCTTCGGTTTCAGTTTCGGCCTTAGTAAAAATGAAAGCAAGTTGGATTGAGATAATTGAAGCAAGCACTAAAGTCAATTTGTTAAAGCTTGGTTTTTTAATCCAGACTACCGTACAAATTATGAAGAATGAGAATGCCCACAAGTGATATAAATTAAAGCTGATGTCTCGAATAACAAATGAATCGACAGAAGCAACTGCATGAATCATGAAATTTAGTAAATAAATGCTTTTTTCAAAAATCATTATCATGAATAATGGCGGGCTTGTAAAAATAGCGATAATCATAACTATAATTCCTGCAATCATAATGAATGATAAGACAGGTAATATAATAATGTTTGTGACAAAAAATAAACCTGGAAATTGATGGAAATAGTAAAGGCATAAAGGCAAAGTGCCAATTTGTGCAGCAAAAGAAACGGTGAGAGCTTCCCAAATGTAAACGATTATCTTGTATTTCGGTTTATAGATGTTTTTTAAAATGGGATGTAGCCAAAGTATGAAAAATAATGCGATGTAACTTAATTGAAAACCGACATCAAATAAGAAATAGGGTTCAAAAAGTAAAATCAATAAAATAGAAACTAGTAAAGTATGATAGATATTGCCGTTTCGGCGTAAATGACTTCCAATTGCAACAAAAGAGAACATAACTACGGATCTCAAAACGGAAGGAGATAAACCGGAAATTATGGCAAAACCTGCTAAAGAAATTAGAATTGAAGCCAGTTTTAAAAAAGAGCCTTTTCTTGTGTTGGGAATAGGTTTTAAAATGAAAGTGATGAAAAGCATTATAAAGCCCACATGAAGCCCCGAAACAGATAAAATATGCGTAGCTCCAGAATATTGATAATCTTGGATAATATCTTGTGAAATCTCTTGCTGCTGCCCTAAAATTAAAGCCAAAGCAACATTCATTTCAGCTGTATTAAATTTTGATTTTTCAAGATTGGAAATTATTCTGGAATGCAATTGTGCGCAATAATACCATATGTCTTTTTGAACCGTTTTGCTGACCAAAATTTCTTTTTTCTGGCAATAAATCTGCGCATAGATTTGTTTGTCTGCTAAATATTTGCTGTAATCAAACTGATTCGGATTTTTACTGGGTTTGTTTTGCTTTAAAATGGTTTGAATTTTAATGCTATTCCCTACAATTAATGGGTTTTGAATGCTGTCTTTCTGAACGTTTACAATTATTTTTCCCGAATAAGCTTTTCCTGATATTGTTTTCACAAGACCAATGTAACGATCGCTATAATCGTTGCTCTTTAATTTTTCTCTTAAAATTAATGTGATAAATTCGGGATTTTTGAAAGCTATTTTACAATGCGTGTAATTGCTTTTTTGAAGACTTTGTGTGTGGCATAAAAGTGTCAATGCCCCAATAAAGAAAGACAAAACATAACAGGTGGTTCCAAATAAAATAGATTTCTTATTATGCTTTAAATTCCAAAAGAAGGCGCCGCAAAATGCTATAAAGCTAACTGAAACCCAAAAGGCAATAATCGAAATAGAAAAATGCAGGTAATAAGAAGCGATTATGCCAAGAATAAACGCAAGTGTGATTTTTACTAACGGAAAATCTAATACTTTCATGGCATAAAAGTATTAAATATTTGTAAGAAAAATAATAAATAAAATGAATTTTTAAGGAATGACTCTATTTACCTGTTCGAAAGAATTCTTGTAATAAGGCTCTTTGGTAGAAGAAATAATAACTCCTTTTGAAGTTGATGAATGCACAAATTTTACTTCATCAGAATTGGCTTCTGTGATTAATCCAACATGATTAATTTGCCTGCTTTTGTTGGTTTTAAAGAAGATTAGATCGCCTTTTCGGGCATCGTTTAACGGAATTACTTTTCCAATTTTTGCTTGCTCATAAGAACTTCTAGGAAGCTGTATATTTTCACTTTCAAATGTAGTATAAACCAATCCAGAACAATCAAATCCGTTTTTTGTAGTTCCTCCAGCTTTGTAGCGCACGCCAATATTGTCTGTTGCTTTTTCAATTAAATTATTTACCAACGATCTGTTTTCTTTTTTAGATTCATTTTTGTTTGCAACAGAAGAAGTTGATTTACAAGAAGTAAAAGCAATTGTTAAAAGCAGAAAAAGGAGTATTCTTTTCAAAATAGATTAATTAGTTTGTTTTAAATCGGCAACAATGAGTTTCGCTGTGTTCTTACTTGCACCAACTCCGCCTAATTTTTGTTCTAATATATCGTAATTTTGCAACACTTTATTGCGATAGTCAGGTTCCAATAATTTTTGGAGCTCTTCTTTAATTCGTTTTTTATTACAATCTCCCTGAATTAATTCCGTCACAACTTCCTGATCCATAATCAAATTGACAAGAGAAATATATTTTAAAGTGATAATGCGTTTTGCAATCTGATATGAAACTTCACTTCCTTTATAGCAAACAACTTCAGGAACTTTAAAAAGAGCTGTTTCAAGAGTCGCCGTTCCAGAAGTTACCAAAGCGGCTGTCGAAGAACGAAGCAAATCGTACGTTTTATTGGAAACAAATGCAATGTTTTTATTTTTTAAGAATTGCTGATAAAATTCGTATTCCTGACTTGGAGCTCCAGCAATAACAAATTCGTAATCCTGAAAATCATCAACAACGCTCAGCATTACACTCAGCATTTTGGTAATTTCTTGTTTGCGGCTTCCAGGTAAAACTGCAATGATTGGTTTTTCGCCTAGATTATTTTCTTTTCTAAATAAGGCTTCATCAAAGGCAGGCTGATTCTGAATCGCATCGATAAGCGGATGCCCAACGAAATCTACAGGGAAATGATGTTTGTCTTCGTAAAAGCTTTTCTCAAAAGGCAATATTACATACATCTTATCGACGTCTTGTTTGATGGCTTTAATTCGGTTTTCTTTCCAAGCCCAAATTTGAGGAGAAATATAATAATGTGTTTTATAGCCTAATTCCTTTGCCCATTTTGCAATACGCATATTAAAACCCGGGTAATCAATAAAAATGATCACATCTGGTTTGAACTCCGTGATGTCTTTTTTGCAGATTTTAATATTGTTTAAAATGGTTTTTAAATTGAAAACCACTTCAATAAAGCCCATAAAAGCCAAGTCGCGATAATGTTTTACCAGAGTTCCACCTGCTTTTTGCATTAAATCTCCGCCCCAAAATCTAATTTCTGCTTCGGGATCTTCAACATATAATGCCTTCATTAAATTTGAACCATGTAAATCTCCAGAGGCTTCTCCTGCAATTATGTAATACTTCATGTTGGTTTTTTTGTAAATGTGCTAAGTTGTAAATCCGCGAAAGCGCTAACCTCGCAAAGATAAGATTTAAATAACTAATGTCGAAATTGCCAATACAATCACGGCCAAAATTACACCTCGAGCCATGTATTCTTTGTTTCTTTTTAAAAGAATAGCGAATACACCAAGGTCTAAAAGTGTTCCTATGGTAATTATTTTTCCGAGATATCCGTATTCTCGAATCATTTTAAATCCTGATGAAATGTCAAATGTGGTAAAAAATGTAATGAACAGATAGCTTCCTAGAAGAGCAGTAAAAATTCCGATTAAAAAACCGATTAGTATTTCTTTAGTCATTTAATTTCCAAGTATTAAGTTGCTGAATAGAGTGGTGGGCAGTCAAGTCAAATTGTACCGGAACCACTGAAATATATCCGTTTGCTAAAGCCCATTCGTCAGTATCTTCGCCTTTGTCTTCGTTTACAAATTTGCCCGCAAGCCAGTAATAATCTTTTCCGAAGGGAGTTTGTCTTTTGTCAAATTTCTGCGCATAATAAGCTTTCGCTTGACGACAAACTTTAATTCCTTTAATTTCAGATTCTTTTAATTTTGGAAAGTTGACGTTTAAAACTACTCCTGGAGGCAGTTTATTAGCCAGAGTTTCTAAAGCAATTTTTTTCACGAAAGACTTAATTGGTTCAAAATCGGCGTTCCAATCAAAATCTAAAAGAGAAAATCCTATTGCCTGAATGCCTTCTATTCCAGCTTCGACAGCTGCACTCATGGTTCCAGAATAAATGACATTGATAGACGAATTTGATCCATGGTTGATTCCTGAAACGCATAAATCGGGTTTGCGTTTTAAGATTTCGTTTACTGCCAATTTTACACAATCTACAGGAGTTCCAGAACAGCTGTATTCTGCAATTGTGTCATCGTCTTTCGAAATTTTATCTATAAATAAGGTATTGTTGACTGTGATGGCGTGCCCCATTGCGCTTTGAGGTTTGTCTGGCGCAACAACGATGACATCGCCTATGGTTTCCATGACACTGATAAGGGCTCTAATTCCAGGAGCCAAAATACCATCATCGTTAGTTACTAATATTAGTGGTTTCTCAGCTTTCATTTAATAAATATTATGTGTAATTTTAACAATTGTAAGATTTTAAAAACAAATTTAATCACAGATTCTTCAGGATAAGTCACAAATCCTGCAAAATTTGTCAACTAAGGTAAAGAACTTTTTTGCGAATTAAACATTTTTATATCTTTAACAAAAAATTATCGAAGCGTTAGCTCTCGTGGCATAGTTTTTAACGTAACTTAGATAAAAAAATTGATGAATGCTATTATAAAGTTTATGAAAAGAAATTATAAGATACTCATAGCCGTATTGTGCTTATCGCTTACCTTGTTTGCATTTAAAATGAATGCCGATAGGACAATCGACCCAGATCCGAATAGAGACAAGACACTTTTAGAATTATTAGCATTTGTTATTGAAAAAGGGCATTATAGTCCAGCAGAAATAAATGATGAATTTTCAAAAGGCATTTTTAAGGATTATATTGACGCTCTAGACCCTTCAAAAAGATTTTTCCTGCAGTCAGATATTGACGAGTTCAAGCAATATGAATTAATGCTTGATGATCAATTTTTGAATAAAGATATTACTTTCTTTAACCTTACTTATACCAGGTTGATGAAGCGTATGGAGGAAAGTAAAAAACGTTATAAAACGATTTTAGCTCAGCCTTTTAATTATAATGTTGACGAGACTTTTAATGCAGATTATGAGCACATTCCGTATGCAAAAAACTTAACGGAGCTTAATGAAAGATGGAGAAAACAAATTAAATTATCGACTCTTTCTTCTTTAGTGACCAAACAAAAAATTGAAGAAGAAAAGAAGAAAAAAGACCCAGCTTACAAAGAGAAATCTTTTGAGACTTTAGAAAAAGAAACTCGCGAAAGCTCTTTAAAATCGCTAGATGATAATTTTGGTGTAATTAAAGATTTGAATAGAGAATACTGGTTTTCTGTGTATTTGAATTCGATTATGGCTCGTTTTGACCCGCATACAAGTTATTTTGCACCAGAAGAAAAAGATCGTTTTGATGTAAATATTAGTGGAAAACTAGAAGGTATTGGAGCTCGTTTGACTAAGAAAAATGATTTTACTCAAATTGACGAGTTAATTTCTGGAGGTCCAGCTTGGAAAGGAAAACAGCTTGAGGCTGGTGATTTAATCTTGAAAGTTGCTCAAGGAAATGAGGAACCTGTAGATGTTGTGGGTATGCGTTTGGATGATGTCGTGAAGAAAATTAAGGGTCATAAAGGAACTGAAGTAAAACTGACAGTTAAAAAAGTTGATGGTTCTATTAAAGTAATTTCTATCATTCGTGATGTTGTTGAAATTGAAGAAACGTATGCAAAATCTAGTGTTGTTGAGAAAAACGGCTTGAAATATGGAGTAATTTATCTTCCTAAATTCTATATCGACTTTGAAAATAAAGACGGACGTGATGCAGGAAAAGATATTGCTCGTGAAGTAGAAAGATTGAAAAAAGAAAACATCAACGGAATTGTACTTGACGTTCGTGATGATGGTGGAGGATCTCTTTCTACAGTTGTTGATATTGCTGGTTTATTTATCGAAGACGGACCAATTGTTCAGGTGAAATCTGCTGGCAAAAAGAAAGAAGTTTTATATGATAAAGATAAAAAAATCGAATGGGATGGTCCATTGGTTATCATGGTAAACAGTTTTTCTGCTTCGGCGTCTGAAATTTTAGCTGCTGCCATTCAAGATTACAAACGTGGTGTAATTATCGGAAGCAAACAAACTTACGGAAAAGGAACTGTACAAAATGTACTTGATTTAAATCAATTTGTGCGTAACGCAAATTATGGAGATCTTGGAGCATTGAAAATTACAGGGCAGAAGTTTTATAGAATTAATGGTGGTTCTACTCAGCTAGAAGGAGTTCATAGTGATGTTGTAATGCCAGATCGTTATGCTTACTTGAAAATGGGTGAGAGAGATATTGATAATGCAATGCCTTGGGATAAAATTGATCCAGCTGATTATAGTACTTGGACTTCTAATGAAAACTTTACTAAAGCTATCAATAACAGTAGAAACAGAATTGCACAAAATCCTCAATTCAAATTAATTGATGATAATGCAAAATGGATCGATGTCAAGAATAAAGAAAATGTTTATAGCTTGAATATTAAGAGTTTTAAAGAAACCCAGGAACAAGTTGAAAACGAAGGGAAAAAATATAAACCAATTTCTGATTACAAAAACAATCTGATTTTTAAATCGCTTCCTTACGAAGAAGAAGAGATGAAAGCAGATGCTTCTTTAAAAGAGAAAAGAGAAGCATGGCATCAAGCATTATCTAAAGATGTTTATGTAGAAGAAGCTTTAAATGTATTGGACGATTTGCAAACGAAAAGTTTGGTAAAAAATACAGTTAATCCTAAAATGAAAAAGGATAAACTAGTGAAGTCTTAAGTTCGAATAGAATTTAATTTGTTTAAAAACGCTCTATAAATTTTGAATTTATGGAGCGTTTTTTTGTAAGTTTAGCTTTTAAAAATAAAAATATGAAAGGTTGTTTTGGTTTGATTTTACTAGGTTTTGCATTACTGTCATGTAAAAAAGAAAATGTAAAAAATACTCAAGAAATAAATAGTAATGAAATTGTTTCTTTTAAAGGAAATTCTACTTATGGAGATTCTCTATATACCACTGCTTATCTCCCGACTTCAACAACCAAACAGATTGTAAAGCATCAATATTATACGCTTTCTTACAATGAAAAGTTTGAGCAGGCAGAGTGGGTAGCTTACGAATTGAAAAAGGAATATTTAAAAAATAATGATTATAAACGTCCCTATTTTATAGAAGATCCAAAAGTAACTACAGGTTCTGCAGATTGGAGAAATTATAAAAAATCAGGTTACGATAAAGGTCATCTTTGTCCTGCAGGGGATATGGAGTTCAGCAAAGATGCTTATAATGACACTTTTTATACTTCGAATATTTCTCCTCAGAAAAGAGATTTTAATGCTGGAATTTGGAATAGGATAGAGCAGAAGACTCGCTATTGGGCAGGAAAATACAATGATATTTATGTGGTAACTGGCGGGATTGCAAAAGATTCGGATAAAAAAATAGGAACAGAAAAAGTGGCTGTTCCTAAATATTTCTATAAAATTGTTTTGGCTAAAAAAGGGAAAGAGCATAAAGCAATTGCTTTCTTGGTTCCAAACGAAAAAAGTGATCAATCGATTTATGATTTTGTAGTTCCAATTGAAACTTTGGAGAAAATGACTGGAATTGATTTCTTTCCGAATCTTAAAAACCTAAAAAGCAGTAAGGACTTTTAAATCTGCAATTGTTTCTGTTGGGTTTTCAGCCTTAAAAACAAAACTTCCAGCAACTAAAACATCTGCGCCCGCTTCTACTAATTGTTTTGCGTTTTTGCTGGTCACACCGCCATCAATTTCGATTAGTGTTGAAGCATTTTTACGTGTTATAAGCGCCTTTAGTTTTTTTACTTTATCATAAGTATTTTCGATGAATGATTGTCCACCAAATCCAGGATTTACACTCATAATGCAAACTACGTCAATATCGTTTATAATATCTTCCAATAAATCTACATTGGTATGCGGATTCATGGCTACGCCTGCTTTCATTCCTTCAGCTTTAATAGCTTGCAGTGTTCTGTGTAAATGTATGCAAGCTTCGTAATGAACAGTCAATCCATTTGCGCCTAAATCAGCAAAAGTTTTAATGTAACGGTCAGGATCGATAATCATTAAATGGACATCGATATATTTTTTGGCATGTTTTGAAATGGCTTCTAAAACTGGCATTCCAAAAGAAATATTTGGTACAAAAACTCCATCCATAATATCGATATGAAACCAATCAGCCTTACTGTTATTAATCATTTCGACATCGCGTTGTAGATTGCCAAAATCGGCAGCAAGGACTGAAGGGGCAATAAATGTATTTTTCATTGTAGTGTTGTGTGTTGTTTTATTACAAAGATAAAGTTTAAACGCAAAGCACGCTAAGAATTACGCAAAGTTCGCAAAATTATTTAAGGATGAGAAGTTCGCAAAGCTCTGTGTTTTCTGAATTCTATTAAAAATATATCTTAAAAAAACTTAGCGAACTTTGCGTAATTCTTAGCGTGCTTTGCGGTAAAAAAACGTTGAAAGAAAAAATAAAAAACTCCGGTAATCAGCCGGAGTTTCAATCATCAATCAAAAAACGAACAGTCAATCAAACTGTTGTTTGCGGTACAAAGGTTTCATGTTTTATGTTTCAAGTTACAAAAGCAACCTGAAACTTTAAACCTGAAACAAATATTGTCTTATCCTAAGTAAGTTTTAAGGATTTTACTTCTAGAAGTGTGTTTCAATCTACGGATTGCTTTTTCTTTAATTTGACGAACACGCTCACGAGTAAGGTCGAAAGTTTCTCCAATTTCTTCAAGAGTCATTGGGTGTTGGTCGCCAAGACCGAAATATAAACGAACAACATCTGCCTCTCTTGGGGTTAATGTTTCTAAAGAACGTTCGATTTCAGTACGAAGAGATTCGTGAATTAATTCTCTATCTGGATTTGGAGATTCGCCAGAACGTAATACATCATAAAGGTTAGAATCTTCTCCTTCCACAAGTGGAGCATCCATTGATAGGTGACGTCCAGAGTTTTTCATAGACTCTTTTACGTCGTTTACAGTCATATCAAGTTCTTTTGCAATTTCCTCAGCAGAAGGCGGACGCTCGTTAGATTGTTCTAATAATGCGTACATTTTGTTGATTTTATTGATAGAACCAATTTTATTTAATGGTAAACGTACAATACGAGATTGTTCAGCTAAAGCTTGAAGAATCGATTGACGAATCCACCATACAGCGTAAGAAATGAATTTAAAACCACGAGTCTCATCAAAACGTTGAGCGGCTTTAATTAAACCTAAGTTTCCTTCATTAATTAAGTCAGGAAGAGTTAATCCTTGATTTTGATATTGTTTAGCCACAGATACTACGAAACGTAGGTTGGCTTTTGTTAGTTTTTCTAAAGCTCTTTGATCACCAGCCTTTATTCTTTGTGCTAATTCTACCTCTTCATCAGCGGTAATTAGGTCAACTTTTCCAATTTCTTGTAGATATTTATCTAACGATGCAGTTTCACGATTAGTTACCTGCTTGGTGATTTTAAGTTGTCTCATGTTGTTGTCTCCCTATTTTTTAAAGTGTACAAATGGTTATACGTAAGGAGTATCAAAAAAGTTACAATTATTTTAAAAATATTCTATAAAAATAAAAACCTGCCTTTTAATAGGCAGGTTTTGTGTGTGTTATGTTTATTTCGAAAATGAAATTTTTAATTCACGACCGTATTTTGAACTTCAATGTTTTCTGAAATTGACACAGGAATTCCATTTTTAGTAAAACCTTCAAGTCTTATTTCAAATGTTCCTGTTAGATCTGAAGTATAAAATGAAGTTTCAGAATTCTTGTCTACATGTGCTTCAGGATTCCAAAGCAACTGATTTCTGAAGTCTGGAATTCTGTCATTGTCAGAACCACTTTCGTATTTTACTTTATTGTAAATCTTTTTTGGTTGCGGTCTTAAAACTGTTGGCTTTGCTATGAAACTTCCTGTTTGAGTACTTTTAAAATCTTTATTGAAAGTGGTAAAACTAATTAACCCGTTAAAAGATCTTGGACCAAGATAATATCTTCCTACTATAAGTTCAATTTTGTAGACATTTTTCATGCTGTACAATGCCAAATCGTTTGCATTTTCAACATATTGTCCATCCACAAGAACAAGTGCAGATTCTGGAAGCTGAGGAAAAACACTAGGATCGGTTACATGCAAATAAAGATTGTTATCTTTTTGTTTTGAATAAATTTCTACAACAACCTCAGTGATAGTTTCTTTCAGCGTTTTGAAACGAGTGTAGTCATCTAAAATATATTCTTTAGCAAGAGGATAATAAAATGCATCTGTTGAAGGACTTTTCTCGATATTGTCTACTTTTTTATGAAAATAAGCATTTTCTACCTGACTAGAAACAGATCTTTCTAATAAGCTTTCCTTAAAAGTATAAGATAGACTTGTGTTTTTATCAAATGATAGTTTCGAGTAGTCTATTTCAGGACCATTATCTACAACAAGGTTATAAGCATTGGCTTTTTCATCAATGATCTGTAAAATTATATTTGGAGTATAAAATGTTTTCCCGATGCTGAAAATAAAGTTTCCATTCATATCGGTTTTTACAACTTTGAAAGCAAAAGATTTTCCCGGAATAGATAATCCAACAGAAATATTTGCAATTGGGTCTACGTTATTTTTAGCAGAAATTTTTCCAGAAATGATTTCGCCCCTAACTTCTGGCAAAACTATTTTCTGATCTTGTTTTTGTAGATCTAATGCCATAGGATAAGAAGGATTAGAAGCAAATGCAACAGCAGAAATTTTATCTGTCGCAGGGATATTGTCTAATTTTCTAACCGAAAGCGAATAGTTTCCGTCTTTAAAATCTTTATTTGAAGCCTCAATTTTTAAGTCTACCAATTCTCGATTTGTAAACGTTTTTTTGTTCAAGTTTAGTGCTATGTTTTCATTTTTTAAGTTTTCTGAAACATTTGCTTTTGAGCTATTGGCTAAAACTTTTTCAGCATTAGTTTTTTCATCTGTTTTATACGGATTGATAATATTGATGTTTAATTGAAACAATTCAGAAATAGGTTTGTTCAGCATCCAATTGGTAAATCCGATTAATTTATAACTGCCCGTTTTTAAAGTGGTCGGAATAAAATAATCACCTTGTCCCACTCCATTTTCGAGTGCGATTTTAGTTTTAAATACAGATTTTTGATTACTGTCAACAATTTCTACATAAGCTATTTTACTTATGTTGCTTGGTGTTTTATCGGACGACTTTAGGCAGTAAACTTTGTATAATAAAGTTTCACCTGTTACAAATGATGTAGCATTAGAATGAACATACAAAGTTTCATCTAAAGTGATAGTCTGTTGTGCTCTGCTAAATTGTGTATTAATCAATACAAACAATAAAAGGATGTGTTTTATTCTGTCCAAAATGAAGGTTTTATGTTAGATGAAAATGATGTGCAATCTCCGCATACACTATCGACCATAGTATAAATTATGCCACTATTTGTGATGTAGGTGTTTAAGTTACGATTTATATTATAAATCATAGTTTCTCCTTCGCAATCCTCTCCTCCAAAACAAAATCTATACATAATATCGTCGCAGGTGTTAAAGTAAGGAATCGGTTTGTTTGGAAAAAAATCAGTATAATTAAAAAATATTCTTTGTTCTGAATACGATGCTACATCAAAAAAACCAATAACTTTTGTAGAAGAATCATTAATGCATCTTATATTTCCAGAAATTAGTCCTGGCTGTTTTGGAGACAATATACTTTCAGAACTTGCAATATCTCGCATTGTCTTATGAAAAGTATAAGCTTCCAATCCTTCTATATATTGTTTTACTAATATGCTATAACGATGGCCAATAATGTAATTATTTTCCTCGATAAATCGTATTGGAAGATTTACGCGATCTTCTGCTTGGTCGTTTGTATTTACTAAAATAATGTTTGTAGATTTAGCATTAGAGTAGCAAATTCTAGTGTTTGGATCATTCTCAATTAAGGCAACAGTTTGCGGACTGGTTGTGATGATTTTTAATGTAGACCATCTTGGAGCAACAACTTTAAAAGTCTCTTCATATTCATATCTGTAATACTTTGAAGATTTTGCGGGGTCGTAAGTATTAACATTGATTTGAACTCCAGTTTCATTGTCTTTATTTGTCGCTAGTGCTGGGACAACACTTTGTATAGGATTTACTGTTGTTAAAGTTTGAGGGCTTGATTGATATATTTTTCCATTTTTGGTAGTAACTTCCAAAGTATATTTTCTGTCTGGAACAGCCTGAAAAGCTACTTGAGATTTATATACTCCCGAATTTTCTTCAAATAAATATTCGTTATTTTGGTCATCCTTAACGATAACTTTAGCTCCGCTTTCAACAGCTACTTTCTCGTCTTCAAATTTTGAAGTTTTGGTTATTTTAATCTCTTGGTTTTTAAGTGCATTTGTTAATGTTGCTTCAATAACAATTATTTCTTCATAAGTATTGGTAACAAGAGGGAATGTTTCTGTACAACCACAAAAAAGGATCGTAAGAAGTGTTAGAAGGATCGTGTTTTTTATTATATGAAATTTCATGGCTTGAATATATTCTTTTTTAATCTGGTTCTGACTTTCATTAAGAAATCATCGTTTTTTAGTTATCTACCCAAAACGGAGGTTTTATGCTAGATGCAATTGTTGTACAGTCTCCACAAGGAGGTTCAACCCAATAGGTAAAACTGCCTCCTGTTCCCGAAAAATAAATTATTTTTTCTAAGGATAAATCGTCAAAATAAGTACCGAAATGCGTACAAGGATCAGGAACAAAAGCTTCTGCTTCTGAGTAGCAAAATTCTTTACAGTCTACAATATAAGGTGGAGGGAATTTACCAGGGAATAAATCTTCGTAGTTAAAATAAATTCGTTCCGTAGATACAGAGCAGACATCAAAATACCCTGCTATTTTACTGTTTGAGTTATTAGTAGATCTTAGGTTGCCTAATAAAAAACCAGGCTGATTTGGTGAGACAATAGTTCCTCCGGAAGCTGCTGTTTTCTTTAATGTATTGTAGTAATTATATGCTGCTTGACTTTCGATGTATTGTTTTACCAAAATGCTATATCGGGTTGTAATTATATAATCTTGATCGTTAATAAATCGAATTAAATAATTTACTCGATCCTCTTTTAGATCATTTGTACTTGTTAATAATAATTCTACATTTTTTTTAGAACCATAACAAGTCTGGGTATCTGGATTATTTGTGACAAAATAAGGAAAGCCATTTGCATCCAATTTTAATGTTGTTTTTCTCCATTTTGGCGCGATAACTTTGTAGGTTTCCTCATATTCGTATCTATAATACGTTGACGAGCTAGCTGGATCAAAGCTATTAACAAGAATGCCAACACCATTTACGCCATCTTTTTCTTCAACGGCTGCCACTACACTTTGCATTGGATTTATAGTTGTAAGCATTTCAGGCAATGATTCAAAAGATCTGCCGTCTTTAGTGTTAATATGCAATTGATATTTGGTATTAGGAACTGCTTGAAAGTCTATATCTGAAACATATTTTTCAGAATCTTCAGTAAAGTTGTATTTATTTCCAGCATCGTCTGTAATAAAAACCTCTGCTCCAGTTTCAGAAAGATAGCCTTCGTCTTCAAATTTAGCAGATTTGGTAAGTTTTATTTCCTGTTTTTTAAGTTCGTTGGTTATGTTGGCTTCAACGACTAAGACCTCTTCATATCTGTTTGTTACTAACGGATATGCTTCTGTACAGCTATTAAAAAAGACTGTGAGAAGTATGAAGAAGGCTATATTTTTTATTAAATAAAATTTCATTTATTGATATTCTTTTTAAGTTGATTTAATCTTTTAAAAACTAGATAACTTTTATTTAATCTACCCAAAAAGGAGGTTTTATATTAGATGCAATTTTTGTGCAATCTCCACATGGAGCATCAACCCAAAATGTTTTGAGGTTACTGTTGCCATCTCCAGAAAAATAGGTTATTTTTCCTAGAGGTAAATCCTCCATATAAGAACAACAGTGTGTACAAGGAACAGGATTATTAGGTTCTTCTGCATAACAAAATTGTGTGCAGTCTACTGCATAAGGCGGAGGGAATTTACCAGGAAATAGATCCTCCCAATTAAAATAAATCCGTTCTGTAGATACGGAGCATACATCAAAATAGCCTGAAATTTTTGCGTTACCATTAGTTGATTTTAAATTACCCAATAAAAGACCAGGTTGCAAAGGGGAAGTTATAGTTCCTCCTGAAACAGCTGTTTTATTTAATGTATTGTAGTAACTGTAAGCTGCCAGACTTTCTACATACTGTCTAACCAAAATACTGTATCTGTGTGTGATAATATAATCTTGGTCGCTAATAAATCGAATGCGATAATCTACTCTGTCTTCTTTTAATTTGTTTGTGTTTAACAGCATAAATCCGACGCTTTTATTAGAACCATAGCAAGTCTTAGTGTCTGCAGAATTCGATTCAAAGGTTGGTCCGCCATTCCATACAAGTTTTATTGGCAGCCATTTTGGCGCAACAACCTTATAGGTTTCCTCGTACTCAAATCTATAGTAGGTCGATGTAGCTTTAGGATCAAAACTATTGACACGAATACCGACACCATTAATATCATCCTTTTGCTCTATTGCTGCCACCACACTTTGCATGGGAGTTATCGTGGTAAGCATTTCTGGCGATGATGCAAACGATCTACCGTCTTTGGTGTTAATGTGTAACTGATATTTTACATTTGGCACAGCCTGAAATTCTATATCCGAAACATATCTGTCAGAGTCTTCACTAAAATTATATTTATTGCCAGCATCATCTGAGATGAAAACTTCTGCTCCGCTTTCCGGAAGATAGTCGTCATCTTCAAACCTTGCAGATTTGGTAAGTTTCACTTCCTGTTTTTTAAGCTCGTTGGTAAAATTAGCTTCAACAATCAAAACATCTTCAAACCTGTTTGTTACCAATGGATACGCCTCTGTACAGCCATTAATTGCAATAGCAGTTACAAGTAAAATAATAATCTTGTATAGACTGTAATTTTTCATTTTAATGCTAAAATTTAAAATTATAAGTAATACTTGGTACAGGTATTGAGAATATAGATGTTTTATAACCCTTTACTTTTCCATTTTGATCTGTTACGAAATAAATAGAATAGGGATTGTTTCTTCCTAGAACATTGTAAATAGAAATATTCCAGAAACTGTGCGCTAACTTTTTAATTTTATGGTTTCCTTCGATGTTAATTCCAATATCTAAACGAATGTAATCTGGAATTCTATAGGCATTTCTGTCGCTATACAAAGTATATTGTGAATTTCCGTATTGGAAAGTACCAATAGGATATGTTATTGGTCTTCCTGTTTGATACAAAAAGTTAGTCGATAAGCTGTAACGTTTTGTAAATCTATAGTTTTAAAAATTGCACTTAAGTCATGAGGTTTATCAAAATTCGCAGGGAAATATTCACCATTATTTACGATTTCAGAGCTGAATTGGCTATCAAGCTTGATAAAAGTACGAGAATAAGTATATCCAATCCAACCGTTTAATCTTCCAGTTGATTTTTTTAACAAGAGCTCCACTCCATATGCTTTTCCTTCTCCTTGCAAAAGCTCAGTTTCAACATTTTGATTAAGCAATAATTGAGCTCCAACTTTGTAATCAAGAATGTTTTTTGATCTTTTGTAATATCCTTCTAAGCTTACTTCGTATTCTTCATCTTTTAGAGTTTTAAATAAACCTAAAGAAACCTGTTGAGCAGTTTGAGGTTTTACATTAGAATCAGATAATTTCCAAGTATCTGTTGGAGATTGTGTAACGTTGCTTGATAATAAGTGAATATACTGGCGAGTTACATCATAACCTGCTTTAATCGAGAAATCTTCTGTGAAAGAATATCTTGCAGCAATACGAGGTTCAAGACCACCATAGGTTTGTATAACTTCATTATTTTTATAGGTCGTTGTTCCGGTTACAGTTTCATCGCTCAATGGCAAGCCGGGAGCATAGGTATTTACTTGACCAGGCCCTAGTGACATGTAATAAGAATATCTCAACCCAAGATCAATAAGCAATTTATCATTGAACTTATAGCTATCTGATAAATAAACCGCAGATTCCAATGCTTTTTCTTTTTCAACGTCTGTTGCAACTAAAGTGGCCTCTGGTTTTGTTGGATGCTGATATCCAGGAGAAACATTGTATAGTTTACTAGCAAGTCCGTAAGAAAAAGTATGTTTTGGATTTAGCTGATAGCTAAATTTTGCCTGTAATTGTGATTCATTTACTTTATAGCCAAAATCAAACGAATTTATGTCGTCCGAATCATAATCAATGTTGAATTTATATTCACTGTTTGTGAAAATAAAAGCAGCTTTGTTTTTTTTGTTAAAAGTATGATCCCACTTAATAGAAGCCAATCTGTTGCTGTACTTATAAATAGAGTCAGAACTTAAGCTAAAACGGTCATGGCTGTAATATGCGGTAGCTTCTAAATTATTGTTTGCATTAATAGCGTTATTGTATTTCAAAATTCCATCATAGAATCCCGCTTGGCTATTTTTTAATTCTTCATCGTCAAGAGCTTTTAGAATCCAGTCAGAATACGTTGCACGGCCGCCAACAATAATACTTGACTTGTTTTTTTCGATTGGAACACTAAGTGTAAGGTTTGATGTGATAGGGCCAATAGCACCTTCACCTGAGAATTTTTCAGGATTTCCATTTTTTGTAGCAATATCAAATACTGAAGACAATCTTCCTCCAAAATCGGCAGGAATACTTCCTTTGTAGATATCTGCTTTTTTTGTCGTATAAGGGTTAATAGCAGAGAAGAATCCTAAAAAGTGCTGTGGATTATATAACACTGCATTATCTAAAAGGATTAAGTTCTGGTCGTCTTTTCCTCCTCGAACATTAAATCCTGCAGAACCTTCACCTGTAGTTTTAATACCAGGGAAGGTAGTGGCAACTTTTAGAATGTCTCGTTCGCCAAGTATCAAGGGAACATTTTTTATTCCTTCAATATCAATAGAAACTAAGCCTGAAACAACAGATTCAGTAGTTTTCTGTCCTTTCTTTTTAATAACAACTTCATCAAGCTGATTTGATTTTTCGTTGATGCTAACATCAAATTGCCCGTCATCATAAACCATTAAGGTTTTTACCACTTCTTTATGGCTTAATGATTTAATTTCTATAATGTTTATGCCTCTTGGTAACTGCAAAGAATAATTTCCGTCAAGATCAGTAGAAGTGTTGATGTTTTTATTTCGAACTTTAATGTAAATATTCGGTTCTGCTTTACCGGTTTCTTCGTTTCTAATAGATCCAGAAACTGTAAAAGTTTTTCTAGTAGATTCCTTGTTTTCTTTACCAATGAATACAATAGAAGACTTTTTGTTTACTGTAAAAGTGCTTAAAGAATCGTACTGCTGATGAAATACTGGATTTTCACTATCGGTATTTGTATTCTGATTCGTCTCTGCTGGAGCATCAGTAAAATAATTTGCTGGTAAAGTATCGTGAATTGTGCTATTTAAAGTAAAAATAACCTTGTTTTTTAGAATGATATAATTCAAGTCTGTTTTGCTTAAAATCTTATTAAGCAAATCATCGATTTTTACATCAGTATAAGTTCCTGAAATTAATTGCTTCTCAGAATTAACCCAAGTAGGATCAAAGTAAAATTTGTATTTGGTTGCTTCTTCAATACTTTTAAGTGCATTGGTTAAGGTTTCGTCTTTAAAAGTAATAGATAATTTCTCATTCGTATTTTGCGCAAAAGACAATTGAAAAGAGAAAACGATAAATAAGGAGAGTAAAATTTTTTTCATTTGTTTTATTTGCTTGATATTGAAAGAGAGTTAAAAGTGTATTTCATCAAATTTTTCATGAATTGATTTAAGTCGGATTTTCGTAGTTCTCTGTTCAATAAATAAAACCCATTGATTTGTTTTTTCTGTTCGGGAAATAATTTAATAAGGTCGCTTTTGCTTTTTATTGGATAAATTTTACCTTTTAAATCGATAAAAAAAGAATTATTTTCTTTGAAAGTATAATAAAGACTGCTTTCGTTAATTGTCTTCTGCATGTCTTTGTGATGTTTGATATACAACACTAAATCTGGAGAAATTTTAGTTTCTTCAAAGTAGCCTGTGGTAAATTCAGGGATATCTTCGTTTTTTCTTTCTCTTTTGATAAAGTTTTTATCCTGAATAGAAAATGAGCTAACTTTATTTTGTGCCAGGTTTATACCAATATTGTCAGATCCACCGTCAGGATTTAAAACTAGTATATCCCTATAGATGTCATATTTAAGTTTGACATCATAGTAAGCTTGATCTTCATAGACAACTTTTCCCAATTCGTATTTATTTACTAAATACAAATGAATGTCATTTCCTAAAGTTCTGAATGAATTTGTGTGCGGTATCCCATTGTTAATATCCAGATTGCTTCTGCCAACAGTAGTGTCAAACCAATTGTAAGTATTGATATCATTACTAGTTTGACTCTGGATCGGATGAATGTTTAAGAATAATTCAAATAAAATGAGAAAAACGATTTTTTTTTGGTAATTTTTCAAAGGATTCGATGGTTTTGTTAATGGTTTTCGGAAGATTTCAAAAGTATAAAAAAAAGGTTACAAATAAAACGCTAATTTGTTAAATTGTGATAAAAAGGCGCTACAGGCATGCAAAACGCATTGTGTAACTATTAAAATTTAGAATTTTTAGTAAAAAAAATCGAAAAACCATGCTGAAGTGTGTTTTTTAGTTTTTTTTTGAATAGAATTTATTTCAAAAAAAAGCTAGAGACATTAAATGTTGCTTCTAGAAACTGAAAAACCCCAATTCAATAAAGAATTGGGGTTTTCTATAAATAAACCTTTAGTAAACTAAGATCTGATTACTCTTTTTTCTCCTCACGCGGAGGTCTTGGAACAAGTGCTTTTTTAGACACTTTTTCTTTTTTAGTTTTAGGATCAACTCCTAAGTATTTCACTTGGAAAACATCGCCCATTTTGACTACGTCGGCAACATTTTCTGTACGTTCCCAAGCTAGCTCAGATACGTGAAGCAATACTTCATTTCCAGGTGCAGCAGTATATTCAACTACAGCTCCAAAATCAAGCATTTTAATTACCTTCACTTCGTATGCTTCTCCAACTTGAGGTTTGAAGGTTAGGGCATCAATTTTAGCCAATACTGTTTTGATTCCTTCTGGATCAGTTCCTAAGATTTCAACAACCCCTTGCTCGTCAACTTCGTTGATTACAATAGTAGTTCCTGTAGCTTTTTGTAATTCTTGAATTACTTTTCCTCCAGGTCCGATTAACGCTCCAATAAAGTTTCCAGGAATAGTTCTAGTGATGATCTTCGGTGCATGATCTTTAACTTCTGGTCTTGGAGAAGCAATTGTTTCTGTTAATTTCCCTAAAATATGCAAACGTCCATCACGAGCCTGTGCTAAAGCTTGTTCCATAATGTCATAACGCAATCCTTCGATTTTGATATCCATTTGGCAAGCTGTGATACCGTCAGCAGTTCCAGTTACTTTAAAGTCCATATCTCCTAAGTGATCCTCATCTCCTAAGATATCAGACAATACAGCAAATTTCTCACCATCAGTAATTAATCCCATAGCGATACCAGAAACTGGTTTTGTCATTTGAACTCCAGCATCCATAAGAGCCATTGTTCCAGCGCAAACTGTTGCCATAGAAGAAGAACCGTTAGATTCTAATACTTCAGAAACAACACGAATAGTGTAAGGACAATCTGCAGGAATCATATTTTTAAGAGCTCTTTGAGCTAAGTTACCGTGACCAACTTCTCTTCTTGAAGTTCCTCTTAATGGTTTTGCTTCACCAGTAGAGAAAGGAGGGAAGTTATAGTGTAAGTAGAATTTCTCTTCGCCTTGTTCAGATGGAGAATCGATTTGGTTAGCTTCTTTAGAAGTTCCTAAAGTTACCGTTGCCAAAGCTTGAGTTTCTCCACGTGTAAATAAAGAAGATCCATGTACAGATGGCAAATAATCAGTTTCACACCAAATTGGTCTGATTTCTGTTGTTTTTCTACCGTCTAGACGAATTCCTTTTTCAAGAATTACATTACGTACAGCTTCTTTATTTGTTTTGTAGAAATATTTTCCAACTAAACCAGCAAGATCTGCATTTTCAGCGTATTCTTCTTCAGTAAATAAAGCTTTTGCTTCTTCTTTTACAGCTGCAAATTTTTCACCTCTTTCTGCTTTTCCAGAAGCTTCTTGTGCAATTGCATAGCATTTATCGTAAGCGGCAGCTTTTACTTTTGCGTAAACAGCTTCGTCTTCAACTTCACCTTCGTAAGTTCTGTATTCTTGAGAGTTTAATTTTGCTCTTAATTTTTGTTGAGCAACAATTTGAACTTTAATAGCTTCGTGTGCAAATTTAATTGCTTCAACCATTTCAGCTTCTGAAATTTCTTTCATCTCACCTTCAACCATGGCAACAGAATCCATAGAAGCTCCAATCATCATGTCGATATCAGATTTTTCTAATTCTTCTCTGCTTGGGTTGATTACTAACTTTCCGTCGATACGAGCAACACGCACTTCAGAAATTAAGTTGTAAAATGGAATGTCAGAAACAGCTAATGCTGCAGATGCTGCTAAACCAGCTAATGCATCTGGCATAACATTATCATCATGAGACATTAATTGGATCATAACCTGAGTTTCGGCATGGTAATCATCTGGGAAAAGTGGACGTAATACACGGTCTACTAATCTCATTGTTAATACTTCGCTGTCGCTAGGTCTAGCTTCTCTTTTGAAAAATCCTCCTGGGAAACGTCCTGCAGCAGCAAATTTTTCGCGGTAATCTACCGTTAATGGTAAAAAGTCAACACCTGGGTTAGATGTTCTTGCAGAAACTGCAGTTGCTAAAAGCATACAGTTTCCTAAACGTACAACAACTGAACCATCGGCTTGTTTTGCTAATTTACCAGTTTCGATTGAGATGCTTCTTCCATCTCCTAAATCGATAATTTCTTGTGAAACTTGTGGAATCATAAATTTTTCCTTTTTGATTATACAATGGGTTTTAGTTGTGTTGTAGTTGTTGTTGTGTGTAGTTGTTGTTATCTAAAACCCAATGAAAAACCAAACTTTTTTTCTTGTAATATGCTTATTATAAACAGCTGTAATGTAAAAACAAAAAGAGGCACTCTCGCACCTCTTTTCTATATTGATTATTTTCTGATATTCAATACTTTGATAATCTCACGATATCTGTTGATATCTTTCTTTTTCAAGTAGTCCAACAAAGCTCTTCTTTTACCTACTAATAGTACAAGAGAACGCTCAGTGTTGTAATCGTGACGATTTTTTTTCAAGTGTTCAGTTAAGTGAGAAATTCTGTAAGTGAACAACGCGATTTGACCTTCTGCACTTCCTGTGTTTGTTGCACCACCGTGTTGTGCGAAGATTTCTTCTTTCTTTTCTTTAGTTAAATACATTCCAATATTGTTTTAAATGATTTTTATGTATGTCATACAACTTTTGTAAGACGGGTGCAAAATTAGATTAAAAAAACAGAAAAATCAAAAAAAAATAAAAGAATCTAAAAAATGGATATAAGATTTTTGTTTTTAAATATTTAGATCCATTTTTTTTCTGCTTAATTTAAGTCGTTTTCTATTTTAACTTCTGATTTTTTTTACCAGATTGCTTTTCGCTCAAAGACGAATAAGAAAATTTGACATTGTTTGCATCAGTACTTACGCCAGAAATTAAAACTCCTTGATCATAATTGTCAACAAACGTAATCTTTCGTAAAATGTCATTCCCTTCCCAGTAACCTTGTTTCAATCCGCCTTTGATTGTTCCTTTTTGAGTAACAAACTGATCTGTTTCTTCGTAATCTCCATTTCCATTCGTAACGGTTTGATTTTTATTTACATCCCAGCAATTTAGAATCAAAGTCTGGAGCTTTTTTGTTTTCGGATCCCAAATGTTCTGTTTTTCGCATTTTTTACTCTGATCTTCGTACCAGCTAATTTCTTTGCCAGTTTTATGGTCTTCAGAATAATTTATAACAGATTCTTTTGCACCATTTTTATAATAGTAAATAAATTCCCCGTCTTTTTTTAGAACATCTCGATCTAAGGTCGATCCCGTCATTTTCTTTCTTCCATTTTTGTAGAAGTCAGTCACAACATAACGGATGCTTTTCTGAGAATAATTGGTAATTACTCTTGTGTAAGCATGATTTTCGGGTGTACATTCACGATTTAAGGAGTCTAAAAAGATTTTTTTAGACATCATGCTAATTTGCGCAGACAGATTAACTGAAATTATCAGAAGCAATAAGAGTAAGATGTTTCTTTTCATTCAGTCTATTTTTATCTTAAAAATAGTTCTTCTAGAATAATTTAGCAACTTCTTGATTTACAAATTCTAAAAATCTTTCGTCAGCTTCTGTAAACGGATCAATTACATGGCTGTCAATGTCGATTTGGCCAATATTTACTCCATTAACAAAAAGTGGCACTACGATTTCAGACTTAACTGTTAAACTGCAGGCAATATAATTGTCTTGAGCTTTAACATCTGGCACTACAAAATTGGCATTGCTTTCTGCAACCTGACCACAAATTCCTTTTCCAAACGGAATAACAGTGTGATCTGTTTCTGCACCAACGTAAGGGCCTAAATGTAAAGTTTTAGTGTCGTGATTTGCAAAATAAAAACCAACCCAATTGTAATACTCTACATTTTCGTTCAAAAGCTTGCAGATTGCTAATAATTTTTCGTCTCTATTTTTTTGATTGTCAGCAGTAATACTGCTTATCTGTGGTTGTAGTTCTTGAAATGTCATGATATTAAATTTTATACAAAAGTATTTAAAGCTGAACTCAAAAAATATATAAATTTGAAAAAAAAATCTCTTGAAAAAATATTTAGTCCAGTTTAAGCCATTTCTCATTTTCGTTGGTGTCTTCTTTTTGACATATATTGTCTTTACACTGCTTTATAAATTTTATTTAAACAGCTATCAGCCAGATGAGCTTGATGCCATCACAATGGTTTCTGGTAAAAATTCGGAGCAATTGTTAAAGCTTTTGAATTATGATGTCATCATTCAGAAAAGCTCACAAAATCCGTGGCAAGAGATTATTTTAAATGGAAGATTTATAGCGCGTATAGTTGAAGGATGTAATGCCGTAAGTGTGATGATTCTTTTTGTGTCGTTTGTGGCTGCTTTTTCAGGAAATTTAAAAAAGACATTACTCTTTATAGTTTTAGGGCTTATTTCTATATATGTATTGAATGTCATTAGGATTTCGCTTTTGATAGTTCTTGTATACCACTTTCCGCAATATACCCATTTCTTGCACGGAACTTTCTTCCCATTGATGATTTATGGGTATGTTTTTATTTTATGGATTTTCTGGATCAATAGATTTTCAAAATATGCTAAATAATTTAAAAGAGAATAAAATTAAAATCTTTGCAACGATTGCTGTCGTAATAGGATTTGCTTTGATTAGAACGTTTGAAAGAAAACTGTTTTACGATCCTTTTCTGGTATATTTTAATGCGGATTTTCAGTCTATTCCTTATCCGCCAGTAGAGAATCTTAAGCTTTTTGCGGGACTTTTTTTTCGTTATTTTTTAAATTCAATTTTGTCTTTGGGTTTGATTTACGCTTTATTTCAGGATCGTGATATTCTTAAATTTAGTCTTCTGATTTATAGTGTGTTTTTAGTTGTTTTTCTATTGATGTTTTATATCATACTAGAATATTTTCCAGGTGGAAGCTGGCTTCTGTTTTATGTTAGGCGATTTTTAATTCAGCCTATTTTGATATTATTATTCATTCCGGGATTTTATTATCAGCTTCAAAAAACTAAAAAATAACATTTGTTTTAGTTTTTTTTCGATAGTTTTTAAATAGCTTTGCAGTATGAATTTGAAAAAGTGCACAGGTCCGTTTTTAGCGCTCCTTCTATTGATTTCCAATATAGGGTTTGCTTTTGATGTGCACTATTGTGGTGGAGAAATTGCTTCGGTTTCTTTAAAAACTACAGCAGAACCTGTTGTTGAGAAGAAATGTTGTGGTTCTAAAGAGAAAAAGAACTCTTGCTGCAAAGATAAAGTTGTTCATTTCGAAAAGAAATCAGACAACGCAACTATCAAATTTTTCTTTTTTCAATTTGCTTTCCCAGCAGTTGCACAAGATTACAAACCTCTAGTTTTTTTAGAAGTTCCAACTTTTAAAAAGAAAGAAGTTCTTTCGTATTATGCTGATGCGAATGCACCTCCTTTATTTAAATTATACCATCAGTATATTTTCTATTCCTGATTTTAATGTTAAGATGCAATGCAAGTCCTAATCAAGGCTTTGTATTTACATTTTGATAGTTTTTGTTTTTGCAAAAACATCAAGAATGTAATTCTATTTCAACATTAAAATCAATTTTTTATGCAAAAAAATATAATGCTTTTTGCAATGATTTTGCTTTCTTTTTCTGCTTTTTCACAGGAAGATCTTCAAGAAGTAAAAATCACTAAAAAGCAAAAAGGAATTAAAAAATCCTTTACAGTAACAGCCAACACTTCTGTAATTACCAGCAAAGAATTACTTAAAGCAGCTTGTTGTAATTTGGCTGAAAGTTTTGAAACCAATCCGTCAATCGATGTCAATTTTTCTGATGCTTTAACAGGCACTAAGCAAATTAAAATGCTGGGTCTGACTAGTCCATATTTAATGATTACAGAAGAAAATATTCCATCTGTTCGAGGAGCGTCTCAAGCCTATGGTTTATCCTTTACGCCTGGAACTTGGATCGAAAGTGTCCAAATTACGAAAGGAGCGGGAAGCGTTATAAATGGTTACGAAAGCATTTCTGGCCAGATTAATACAGAGCTTTTAAAGCCATTAAATGATATTCCTTTCTTCTTGAATGCTTACGGATCGACAGATTCTCGTTTTGAATTAAACACCCATTTCAATAAAAAATTATCAGACAAATGGGCGACTAGCTTATTTGTTCACGGAAATGCGCGTGTAGCCAAAAACGATATGAACAAAGACGGTTTTCTCGATAATCCGTTAGGAAAACAAATCAATGTTTTAAACCGTTATCAATATTATAATCCAGAAAGTGGTTTGGTGAGTTTTATCAATTTCAGATATATGAATGATAAAAAACAAACCGGAGAAGTAAATTTTGATAAAGATCGTGATCGTGGCACAACCAATTATTGGGGTTCAGAAATTAATACTGAACGCTTTGATGTTTCGACAAAAATTGGATATGTATTTAAAGATATGCCATATCAAAGTATTGGCTTTCAAAATGCTTTTAATAGCCATAAACAAGACTCTTATTATGGTTTAAATCAATATGATATCAAACAGAATAGTTTTTATTCTAATTTGATTTTCAATTCGATTATCAATAATACGATGCATAAATTTTCAACTGGTCTGAATTTTACTTATGACCAATATCAGGAATTTGTAAACTTAGCAGATGTCAGCAGAATTGATAACTCGGTTGGTGCTTTCTTTGAATATACTTATGATAATACAGATAATTTTAGTCTGATTTTAGGCGGAAGAGTTGATAACCATAATCGATTGGGAGTTTTTGTTACACCAAGGTTGCACATGAGATATAATCCATGGAAAAATGGTGTAATTCGTTTTTCTGCTGGAAGAGGAAAACGTTCTGCAAACATTTTTGCTGAAAATCAACAGCTTTTTGCTAGTTCTAGAACTTTTTCAATTTTAGATTCCAACGGAAAAGTATACGGCTTAAACCCAGAAATTGCATGGAATTATGGAGTGAGTTTTTCTCAGAAATTCCGTCTTTTCAACAGAAATGCCGATGCCGGCTTTGATCTTTATAGAACAGATTTCCAAAATCAGGCCATTGTAGATGTGATGCAAAGTCCGCAGCAAGTGTTGTTTTATGATTTGAAAGGAAGTTCTTTTGCAAACAGTCTTCAGGTTGAGTTCAATTACGAATTAATCCATAATTTGAATTTAAGAACAGCTTATAAATATTATGACATTCAAACCGATTATCTAAGAGGAACTTTCCAACGCCCGCTTCAGGCAAAACATCGTTTCTTAGGAAATTTAGAATATGAAACAACGATGAATAATGACAAGCAATGGAGGTTTGATTTTACTTATAATTGGTCAGGAAAACAACAATTGCCTTATACAGCTTCAAATCCTGTAGAAGATCAGTTTCCTGATTTTTCACCTGCTTATGCTGTAATGAATGCGCAAGTGACCCGAGTTTTTTCTCCAGTTTTTGAAGTGTATGTTGGGGGAGAAAATATTGGAAATTATAGACAAGAAAAAGCAATTTTAGGGGCAAATGATCCTTTTGGACCTAATTTTGATGCGTCTATTGCATATGCTCCAATTTTCGGACAGATGTATTATGCAGGGCTTAGATTTAAAATTAAATAACAATTTCAATAAATAATAAAATTAAATACAATGAATAAAATAGTTTTAATCGCAATGATGGTTTTTTTAGGTTTTTCAGCTCAGGCTCAAACTAAAAAAAATAAGAATTTAAAATACACAACAGAAGTAAACGGTAACTGTGAACAATGTAAGAAGCGAATTGAAAAAGCGGCTTACGGTGTTCCAGGAGTAAAAACAGCAAGTTGGGATGTAAGCTCTCATCAGCTTTCGGTTATTTTAAACGAAGAGAAATGTTCTCCTGCAGATTTGAATAAAGCAATTGCAAAGGCGGGTCATGATACTAAGGAAGTTAAAGCAACAACCGAAGATTATGAAAACCTTCACAGCTGTTGCAAGTATGTAAGAGAATAAGAAATAGAGGAGCCCAAACAATTAGTTTGGGCTTTTTTTAATAGTTAATTTATGTTTAAAATACCGCATTTTATTGTGGTTAAGGTAAATTATTGTTACTTTCACGAACTATAAAAAATAACCAATCACATTTATGAATAATTTTGAATGGACTCAGTTACTAAACCCTGAATTTTATATTACTTTAAGCGTCGGAGGTTTTCAGATTGGGTTGTTTATCGTTCTGTTTATAGTTTTTGCTGAGACAGGACTTTTTGCAGGCTTTTTTCTGCCTGGAGATAGTTTACTTTTCTTAGCAGGTATTTACAGTCGTGATCTAATTGAAAATGTAGCTTACATCCCAAATGACTTTATAAATGTATTTCTGCTTGCTACAGCAGTTGCTGTAATGGGAGTTTTAGGGAATATGACTGGTTATTGGTTTGGTGCAAAAAGTGGTTATTATTTATTCAAAAAAGAAGATACATTCTGGTTTAAGAAAAAGTACTTGCTTCAATCAAAAGATTTTTTTGAAAAATATGGGGGTAAAGCAATTATTTATGCTCGTTTCTTACCAATTTTTAGAACGTTTGCTCCAATTGTTGCCGGAATCGTTTCGATGGACAAAAAGAAATTTATGTTTTATAATATTCTAAGTTCTTTTCTTTGGTCGTTTATTTTAATTTTCGCTGGACATTATTTATACGGCGTTTTCTTAAAACAAGGCATAGATTTGAAGAAACACATTGAATATATCATTATTATAATCATCATTATTTCGACATTCCCAGTTTTACTGAAACTTTTGAAAAAGAGACCGCACGAAGAGATATAATCAAATAAAAAACAAAAAAATCCGAAGTTTTTCAGCTTTGGATTTTTTTTGCTTTGTCATTAAAGCTTATTGCCAATAATATTTCTAATTGTATAGATAATTAATTTTCTTCAGCATTAAAAGAAATAATAAAGCAAAATATAAAATCAAAAAGCTGTAATTAGTTTTTTTAAAACTTAATTACAGCTTTTAAATTATTTATAGGTTAATTAAAAGATATCTTTAATTGGATTTGAATTTTAAGGATTGAGAATATTTGTATTCTACCATTCATTCACCTTATTGGCATCCATTTTAAGGAAAATAAACAATAAAATAGTGAATCCCCAGAGTCCAGAACCTCCATATGAAAAGAAAGGTAGAGGAACCCCAATTGTTGGGAAAATTCCAATTACCATCGCAATGTTAACAAAGAAATGGATAAAGAGAATTGCGGCAACACAATATCCGTATACACGGCTGAATTTGGTTTTCTGTCTTTCTGCTAAATAAATAATTCTAAGAAGCAGGCCTGTGAACAGTAAAATAACGACCAATGAACCTACAAAACCCCATTCTTCACCAACAGTGGTAAAGATATAATCGGTGTGCTGCTCCGGTACAAACCCTCCTTTGGTTTGCGTGCCTTCAAGAAAACCTTTTCCAAGCCATCCCCCAGAACCAATCGCAATTTCAGATTGGTTGGTATTGTATCCAATACCTTTCATATCTACAGTTTTGCCTAATAAAATATTGAAACGGTCTCTGTGGTGTTGTTTAAAAACATTGTCAAATACATAATCAACAGAGAAAACAAATCCTGAGATTAGAACTAATAAGATACCGCTCAAAATGATATTTCTATCTACGACTCTTCCTTTAAAGTGTATAATTGCTAACACAACAAAAGCCATTGCAATTACCGCATATGGTTCTAAAACTAAAGTGAGAACGAAAAGAACAATGGTTATAAATGCTGTCCAAACATACCAAGAGGGCAAACCTTCTCTATATAAAACAAGTATGAACGCACTATAAATTAAAGCACTTCCAGGATCTGGTTGTGGTAAAATCAATATTACGGGCAATAGCATAATGGCCAAAGCTTGGATTTGTCTGTTAGTTTCTTTTAAGTTAATTTGAGTGTCACTCAAGTATTTGGCTAATGCAAGAGAAGTTGCAGCTTTTGCAAACTCAGATGGCTGTAAAGTGAAGCTTCCAATGGCATACCAGCAACGCTGTCCTGCTATAGTTTTCCCGAAAAGGAATAATCCTGCAAGAGACAATAAGGAAACTCCAAAGATGATACTTGCATATTTTTCGTAAAATTTACCATCAACAAAAAGCACAACAAATATCAATGGAATAGTACAACAGATAAAAATAAGTTGTTTTTGATACGTTCCATCGGTAGATAACAAAGAAGACGAGTAAATATTAAGCCAACCTAAAGTTACCAGCGCAATGTAGATAAAGACACTTATCCAATCAATATTATTTTTTACACTTTGATTTTTCATTTGAAATAATCTTTCTTAGTTTTTCTTTGTTGTGTCTACGGCTGTTTTTTTAACTTCAGTTTTTGGCGCTGTTGCGGCCGGTGCTTTTGGTTTTACAATTTTTGCTTGCAAAACAGAATCTTTTGGAACAGATTCGATTTTAAGAGCATCGCTTATTCCGCCTACTTTAGCATATTCTGAAAGTAAGCTTTTGTTTAATACTCTTACTTCTAGATCGGTTCTTGTAATTTTCTTTCTTAGATATTTCTCAATCATTAAACTCGCAATCGGACCTGCAACTGTTGCTCCGAAACCTCCATTTTCAATCATAACGGCGATAGCAATTTTTGGATTGTCTTTTGGGGCAAAAGCAACAAATATAGAGTGGTCTTTAAGCTGTGTTCTTTTGCCGTTTATTTTGGCAAAGTTCTCAGCAGTACCTGTTTTCCCACAAATATCTATTCCTTCAACTCTAAGAGCATAAGCTGTACCTTTATTATATACATCAAATAATCCGCTGATGACTGGCGGGAAATATTTTTGATCAATCGTGGTCACGTGTTTTGTAGTGAACTTTTCGTCTATTTTTTCTCCCTCAATTTTTTTAATGATGTGAGGTGTGTAATAATATCCTTGATTAGCAACTGTAGCCATCATATTTGCCAATTGAATAGGTGTCATTAAAACCTCTCCCTGTCCAATTGCATTTGATACAATAGTAGAGCTTCTCCAACCTCCGTTAGGATAAATTCTTTTATACGTTTTTGAAGTTGGAATATTTCCCCTTTTACCAGTTGGCAAATCATAACCCATGAACTGGCCTAATCCAAAACTTTTTACATGGCTGCTCCAAACATCAACAGCGTGACCAGGATCTTTGTACTTGTTGATGGTAAGCATATAGGCTTGTCCAAAATAGGTATTGCAAGAATTGTAAATTCCATTATGTAATTGGTGTGGCCCAAAACCGTGACACTTCATAAAACGTCCTCCACCATAACTAAATCCGTGATGACACATAAAAGTAGTCTGCTCATTTACTACACCTTCTTGAAGTGCAACTAAACCAGTCAGGATTTTGAATGGAGAACCTGGAGGATACTCTGCTAAAAGTCCTCTGTCGTATAAAGGTTTTGCAATAGAATCGTGATATAAAAGTGTATAATTTTTAGATCTCTGACGTCCTACTAAAATACCTGGATCATAAGAAGGAGCGGTAACCAATGCTAGAATTTCTCCAGATTTAGGTTCAATAGCAACAATTCCTCCTCGTTTATTAATCATTAATTCTTCTCCATATTTTTGAAGTTCAGCATCGATCGTTAAATTAATGTCTTCTCCAGCAACGGCAATGGTGTCGTATTTTCCTTCTTTATAAGGACCAATTTCTCGGTTGTATTTGTCTTTTTGAATATATTTTACTCCTTTTATACCGCGTAAAATTTCTTCATAGCTTTCTTCCACACCTTGCTTTCCAATTAAATCTCCACTGTTATAGTAAGGATTTTTAGCAATTTGTTTTTCATTTACTTGAGTTATAAAACCAAATATATTGGCACCGTAATCAACCTCATAATCGCGAAGTGATCTTTTCTGAAAATAAAAACCATCATATTTTCTGATTTTTTCCTGAAAAGCAGCAAATTCATTTTTATTCAGCTGCGATAAAAAAACAGAAGGAAGTCTTGGACTGTAAACTTTTGCTTTTTCAATACGCTTATGGTATTCCTCCTGTGTAATATTCAGAAGAGCACAAAATTCGGCAATATTTAGGTCTTTTTTTATCTCTCTTGGAATAACCATGATGTCATAAGAAGCCTGATTCGCAACCAGAAGTTTTCCGTTACGATCATAAATATAACCTCTTTCAGGATAGTCATATACTTTTTTTATTGCATTATTTTCTGATTTCAGCTTAAAAGAATCATCAATAATTTGCAGGTAAAAAATCCTAATCACTAGCAAAGACGCTGCAATAATAATTATAGTGGGCAGCAAGACTTTTCTCATCGTTTATTGGGCTTAATAAGATAAATTATTATTATTGAGGTGATTATAGTAAAGATAGAACTAAATAAGGTTCGGAGCAAAATGTCCCAGATAAATTTGAATTGAAATGCTTCCAGAACAAATAGTACAATGTGATGCATTAAGACCGAAACCAATATGAATGAAAATCGTTCGGGTGTTAAAGATTCGTTTAGTTTAATAGTTTGATATTCATAACTTAAACCAAAAGAAAATTTAAAAATATAGGGTCTATAATAGGCTAAAATAACGCAAGCAGTGGCATGTATTCCGCCAGAGTTACAGAACATATCCATGATCAGACCTAAGAAAAAGCTTGAAATAATTAATCCAGCTTTATTGCTGTTTACTGGGTAAAGAATAATATACAAGATATAAGGGAACGGACTTATATATCCTAAGAAATTCATATTGTTGAAGATAACAATCTGAATTGCCAGTAACATAATAAATCGAAAAATATTGACTAACAGAGCGCTATTCATTTTTTTCTTTGTTTTCTAAATTAATAAGTTCCTCTCTGTCTTTGCTTTTGATAATATAGACGTGCCCTAAGTTTGTCATGTCGTTAAATAGCTTAACTTTTATAACATAAAAACTGGTTTGTTCTTCTTTATAAACCGTTTCAACAGTACCAATATTGATTCCTTCAGGGAAAATCACTGATTGTCCTCCTGTTACAATGGTATCTCCTTTTTTAACTGAAGCTAGCCTCGGAACATCTCTTAGCTGCACGAATCCTGTGCTTTTTCCATCCCATGTTAAAGAACCAAAATGGTTTGATTTTTTTAACTTGGCATTAATTCTAGATTTCATGTTCAGAATGCTTACAACAGTAGAATATCTTGGAGATGTATCATCTATAACACCCACAATCCCCAAACTATTTATTACTCCCATATCAGGTTTAACGCCTTCATTAGATCCAGAATTTAAAGTAAGGAAGTTTTCGTGCGTACTGTATGTGTTATGAATCACTTTTGATACAATGATATCAGCAGGTTTTACCCCTTTAATGGTGTCAGGTAAAGGTATTTTTGATGTGTCTTCTTTGTTGAATAAAAGACTTTTTAATCTTGCGTTCTCAAGTACAAGTTCGTCGTTTTCAGCTCTTAAATTCATATATTCATTAACACGATTGATTTTTTCATAAACACCTCCGCTTAAGAAATTTGCAGAGCTGATTATTTTACTTCTGTGGTAAGAATGAGATTGAATCGTGAGTCCTAACGAAATACCTAAAAGCAGCAAAAACAGCAATCGATTACTGTTTCTTATAATGAAATTAAATATTTGCTGCATTTCTTGTCTGGTTATTTTGTTTCAGGATATGCTTAAAGGTTTCAGTTTTTACAAGGGTCAAATAATAGAAATTTGACCCTTATAAAAGTAAATTGATTGTTATTTTGAATCTTATTTGATTAAGATGCTTTTGAATTTTGCAATGTTTTTAAGAGCCATTCCTGTACCGCGAACAACAGCTCTCAAAGGATCTTCAGCAATATAAACTGGCAAATCTGTTTTTTGAGAGATACGTTTGTCAAGACCTCTTAACATAGATCCTCCGCCAGCTAAATAGATACCCGTATTGTAGATATCTGCCGCTAACTCAGGAGGAGTCTGAGATAATGTTTCCATTACCGCATCTTCAATACGCTGAATAGATTTGTCTAATGCTTTTGCAATTTCACGGTAAGAAACATCTACTTGTTTTGGTTTACCAGTAAGCAAATCTCTACCTTGAACTGACATGTCTTCTGGCGGACCATCTAAATCTTCGATTGCCGCACCAATTTGAATTTTAATTTTTTCGGCAGTACTTTCTCCAACAAATAAGTTGTGCTGTGTACGCATGTAATACACTATATCGTTTGTGAAAACGTCACCTGCGATTTTTACAGATTTGTCACATACAATTCCGCCCAAAGCGATTACAGCAATTTCTGTTGTACCACCTCCGATATCGACAATCATGTTTCCTTTTGGTTGCATAATGTCAATACCAATACCAATTGCCGCCGCCATTGGTTCATGAATCAAATAAACTTCTTTTCCGTTTACTCTCTCACAAGATTCCTTCACCGCTCTCATCTCCACTTCAGTAATACCAGAAGGAATACATACAACCATACGTAAAGCTGGAGTAAACATTCTTTTTTTCAATGCAGGAATGCTTTTAATGAACATATTGATCATTTTTTCCGAAGCATCAAAATCAGCGATTACACCATCTTTCAAAGGCCTTATAGTTTTGATGTTTTCATGTGTTTTACCTTGCATCATGTTGGCTTCTTTACCAACAGCAATGATTTTGCCTGATACTCTATCACGTGCAACGATAGATGGACTATCAATGACAACTTTATCATTATGAATGATTAAAGTGTTTGCGGTTCCAAGGTCTATCGCAATATCCTCGGTCATGAAATCAAAAAATCCCATAAGTTTTTTAGGGGTTTAAAATGTTATAAATTATTTATCGAACAAAGTTAAACAAATTAATGTTTAAAATGACGAGTTCCTGTAAATACCATTGCAAGATTATTTTCATTGCAATAATTTATACTTAATTCGTCTTTTATCGAACCTCCTGGCTGAATTACAGCAGTTATTCCTGCTTTTTTAGCTAATTCTACACAATCCGGAAATGGGAAAAATGCATCACTTGCCATCGAAGCTCCATTTAGATCAAATCCAAAAGCTTTTGCTTTGTCAACTGCTTGAATTAAAGCGTCAACTCTTGAAGTCTGACCCGTACCTGATGAAATCAATGTTCCGTTTTTAGCAAATACAATTGTGTTTGATTTTGTATTCTTGCAGATTTTAGAAGCAAAGATTAAATCTTCGATTTCTTGAGCAGTAGGTTCTGTAATGGTAACGGTTTTTAAATGCTCTTTATTATCCGTAATATTATTTCTGTCCTGAATTAACAATCCGTTAAGACAAGTTCTTACTTGACGAGCTGGCAATTCAACGTCGTTTTGTACTAATATAATTCTGTTTTTCTTCTCTTGTAAAACTGTAACAGCCTCATCATCATAAGCTGGAGCAATTACAACTTCGCAGAATAATTTGTTGATTTCCTGTGCAGTTTCCAAATCAATTTTTGTATTAGAAATTAACACTCCTCCAAAAGCTGAAGTAGGATCACAAGCTAAAGCTGCTAAATAAGCTTCGCTAATCGTTTTTCTTGAAGCCAATCCGCAAGCATTGTTGTGTTTTAAAATGGCGAACGTAGGTCCGTCATTCTTAAATTCGGCAATTAAATTTACCGCGGCATCAACATCTAGTAAGTTGTTGTATGACAATTCTTTTCCGTGAAGTTTTTTGAACATTGCGTCAAAATCTCCGAAGAAGAATCCTTTTTGGTGAGGATTTTCACCATATCTTAAAACTTGACCATTTGCAATGCTTTCTTTGTAAATAGTCTCGTCTGTATTGAAATAATTAAAAATAGCTCCATCGTAGTGAGATGAAACATGAAATGCTTTAGTAGCAAACAATCTTCTGTTTTCTAGAGTTGTTGCTCCGTCTTGCTCAGTAATCAAATCCAAAAGTAAGCTGTACTCATTAACAGAAGCAACAATTACAGTGTCTTTGAAATTTTTTGCACCAGCGCGAATTAATGAAATACCGCCGATATCAATTTTTTCAATAATATCTTGTTCGCTAGCTCCAGAAGCAACAGTTTTTTCAAAAGGATACAAATCAACAATTACTAAATCGATTTGAGGAATATCAAATTCCTTCATTTGCTGCACGTCGCTTTCGTTGTCTTGACGATTCAAGATACCACCAAAAATTTTTGGGTGTAAAGTTTTTACTCTTCCGCCAAGAATTTCTGGGAAAGAAGTAATATCTTCAACAGGAACTACTGGAATGCCAAGGTTTTTGATGAAATCTTCAGTTCCTCCAGTTGAATAAAGTGTTACATTTTGCTCGTGTAATTTTCTAACAATTGGTTCTAATCCATCTTTAGAAAAAACAGAAATTAATGCCGATTGTATTTTTTTAGTTGTGCTCATTGTGTAGTTATGATTTTGAGACTGCAAAAGTAGTTTTTTTATATATTATATTAAAAAAAATTAGTGTAACAAAATGCTAAAAAAATCTACTGATGAGTAAGTTAACTTTTATTAGGTTTTTGAATTTAAATTATTGAATTTTACTTTATTGAAAAATACAAAAATATGATCGTTTATCTAAGATTATTAAAAGAAAGTCTGAGCTTTGCCATCAATGCTTTGCGAAATAATAAATTACGCACTCTGTTGTCGCTTTTAGGTGTTACGATTGGTATTTTTTCGATTATCGCTGTTTTGGCTGCCGTTGACTCTTTAGATAAAAAAATCTCTAAAGATTTGAGCAGCTTAGATAAAAATACAATTTATTTAATGAAATATTGCTTTGGGCCATCTGAAATTCCGCAATGGAAGAGAGAGCAGTTTCCAAATGTAAAATATGACGAGTACATTGGCCTAAAAAACTCAATGAATAATACTGATCAAGTCGGATACCAGCTTTTTGTAAACAGGGAAACTTTAAAATACGATTCTAAAACAGTCAGCGATGTAAATATTATTCCGTCGTCAAGCGAAATGGTTGATATTGATGGATTGAGTTTTGATAAAGGAAGATTTTATAATGAATCTGAATCTAATTCTGGAACTCCTGTTATTGTTCTTGGATATGACATCGCTGATGGACTTTTTGGATCAAGCGATCCGATCGGGAAAAATATTCGTCTATATGGGCAGCGTTTCACCGTAATTGGTGTAATTGCAAAACAAGGAGCCGGTTTTTTTGGAGACAGCAATGATACTTCGGTTTATCTTCCTGCTAATTTTTTAAGAAGAATGTATGGAGATAGCGATTCTATGACTCCAGTTATTGTGTTGAAACCAGTTAAAGGTGTCGATATGGACGCTTATAAAGCAGAAATTGCGCAAAAACTACGAGCAATTCGCGGAATGAAAGCGGGAGAAATGGATAATTTCTTTATTAATGTCCTTTCTGGATTTACCGATTTTATTGATGGAATTTTAGGTCAGATGAATTTTGTCGGCTGGATCATCAGCGGATTTTCTCTTCTGGTTGGAGGTTTCGGAATTGCCAATATTATGTTTGTTTCAGTTAAAGAAAGAACAAATCTTATCGGAATTCAAAAATCATTAGGAGCAAAAAATAAATTTATCTTATTCCAATTTTTGTTTGAAGCTATCATTCTGTCAGTTATTGGTGGAATCATTGGGCTTCTGATGGTTTGGGGAATTGCACTTGTTTTGACAAAAATGCTAGATTTTGAATTTGTTTTAAGTCTTGGAAATATTATTTTAGGAACAAGTTTGGCAGCCTTTATTGGACTAATTTCTGGTATCCTTCCAGCGGTTTCGGCAGCAAATTTAGATCCTGTTGAAGCTATTCGAACTGGAATGTAAATGTTGCTTTTGTGTTATTTTACTGTAAATTTTGATGGCTCGAAATAATTAGATATTTTTGATAGAACCAAGAACTAAATCCTTAACACAATGAGCTTTAATCTTAGATCTGTCGATACTGTTGAGTCTATTTCTAGAGAAGATTTCAAGAAGAATTATTTGGATAAAAAAAAGCCCTTGATTATAAAAGGACTCACAAATGATTGGCCTGCAAAGGAGAAATGGTCGACAGAATATTTTAAGGAGATTGCTGGTGATATTGAGGTAAAATTAGTCGATAATTCTAAAGCAGATCCTTCAAAAGTAATTAATGCTTCTATTGCCACTATGAAATTTGGCGATTACTTGGATCTCATAAAAAGAGAGCCTACACAATTGCGTATCTTTTTCTTCAATCTTTTCAAGCATAGACCAGAATTGGTTAATGATGTAAAAGTCCCAAAAGAATTAATGGGAGGTTTTATTGAAAGTATGCCTGCTATGTTTTTTGGAGGTTCAAAGGCGATTACTTTTCTGCATTATGATATCGATTTGCCACATCTTTTTCACACTCATTTTGGCGGAAGAAAACATATAATATTATTTGATAATAAATGGAAAAAAAGATTGTACTGTCTTCCAAATACGACTTACGCTCTAGAAGATTATGACGTGGCTAATCCTGATTTTGAAAAATTTCCAGCTCTAAAAGGAGTAGAGGGATATGAAGTTTTTCTGGAGCACGGAGATACTTTATTCATGCCAACTGGAATGTGGCATTGGATGCGTTACATAGACGGTTCTTTTTCGCTTACACTTCGCGCATGGGATCAATCTGTTTCTAGAAAAATAGCCAGCGTTTGGAGCTTGTTTATGCATGGAGCAGTAGACAGCGGTATAAAAGTGATTTTTAGGGAGCGTTATGCTGCTTGGCGCGAAAAACTAGCTTATAAAATTGCGGAAAAAGAACTAAAAAAGGACTTAAGAAAAGCAAGTTGATTTAATCTTTTATCTCTTCCAGTTTTGGTTTTATAAAAGGAAATGTAATTCTGTTTTTATCCCATTTAATTTGTTCAGAATTATAATATCCGTTTGTTTCCTTATATTTTAAAACAGTGTCTTCTTCTTGGTTGTTCTCCGTATAAAATATAAATCATCTTCTTTTAGTGATGATTTAAGCGCATTAACTAAATCGAAATAAATTTTTGAGTTTAATGTGTCTAATTTTGAAGCTATAAAAGTTATATTTCTGAAATTGTCTTTGTAATTTGCTTTTATTAAATCGGATATATTATTAGCAGGTATTTCTATTAAATCATTTGGTTGCAAATTAATAAAGTATGGAATTGTATCGTTTCTTTCCCAATTTCCGCAAATATGTCCTATTTCATTTCTTTGAGAATAATAGACATTTGAATTTTTATCAATGATGAAAGTGTTGGTCCCATAATATAAGTAACCAGGAATAGGTGGAGGAGGGGGAATTGTATCTTTACCTTGAACTTTTTCTTTATTATTTTGTGAAATAATATAAGGGATATCTTTTTCTTGATTTTCTTTTTTACTACAATTCAAAAAGAGAAAACAAATCATAAAACCAATAAGAATTCTAGCCATAAAGAATAAGATTTAAAATAAAGATATAAAAAAATCCCAAGAAATTATTTCTTGGGATTTTCTATTTTAAATAGTTTTAAAACTATTTTCTAATATCATTATTTTGAATCAAATCGATATATAAGTTGATCTTATCTTTCAATTCTTTTCTTGGCGTGATAAAGTCTAAGAAACCGTGCTCTAATAAGAACTCAGCAGTTTGGAAACCTTCTGGTAAATCTTTTCCTGTAGTGTCGCGAACAACACGCGGACCAGCAAAACCAATCAAAGCGCCTGGTTCAGAGATATTGATGTCTCCTAACATAGCGTAAGATGCAGTTGTTCCTCCTGTTGTTGGGTCTGTACAAAGAGAGATGTAAGGCAATTTAGCTTCAGCTAATTGAGCTAGTTTTACAGAAGTTTTTGCTAATTGCATTAAAGAATAAGCAGCTTCCATCATACGAGCTCCACCAGATTTAGAAATCATTACAAACGGAAGTTTGTTTTTAATAGCGTGATCAATACCTCTTGCGATTTTTTCACCTACAACAGCTCCCATAGATCCACCGATGAATGCAAAATCCATACAGCAGATTACAAGTTCTCTTCCTTTAGATTTTCCTACTCCCGTACGTACAGCGTCTTTAAGATGAGTTTTTTCCATTACATCTTTCAATCGGTCTGCATATTTCTTTGTGTCTACAAAGTGCAGAGGATCTTTAGAAGTCATGTTTTTATCTAACTCAACAAATTCGTTGTTGTCGAATAAAATTTCAAAATAGGTTGCGCTTCCAATTCGAACGTGAAAATCATCTTCAGGGCTAACGAACAAATTTCTCGCCAATTCGTCAGCATCAATAATTTTTCCAGTAGGAGATTTGTACCACAATCCTTTCGGAACGTCCATCTTATCTTCAGTAGCGGTCGTAATCCCTTTTTCTTGTCTTTTAAACCAAGCCATTTTTTTAATTTTAGAATGTAGATTTTAAATTTTAGATTTTTCAATCTGAATTCAAAATTTAAATTTCAGGCTTCATTAGAAATCTGAAATCTAAATTCAAAAATCTAAAATTTAAAGTGTGTTTACGTTATTTAAATCAGCAAAAGCTTGTTCAAGTCTCGCGTTGAATGTCACTTCGCTTTCACGAACCCATTTTCTTGGATCGTAGTATTTTTTGTTTGGAGCATCTGGACCTTCTGGGTTACCAATTTGAGTTTTTAAGTACTCAATATTGTTTACCATATAATCACGGATTCCTTCAGTGTATGCAAATTGTAAATCTGTATCAATGTTCATTTTGATAACTCCGTAACCGATAGCTTCTCTAATTTCTTCAAGTGTAGAGCCTGAACCTCCGTGGAAAACGAAATCAACTGGGTTGTGTCCAGTGTTGAATTTGCTTTGTACGAAATCTTGAGAATTTTTTAAGATTTTTGGAGTTAATTTTACGTTTCCTGGTTTGTAAACACCGTGAACGTTTCCGAAAGCAGCAGCAATTGTAAATTTAGGGCTTACTTTAGATAATTCTTCGTAAGCGTAAGCTACTTCTTCTGGTTGAGTGTATAATTTTGAGCTATCTACGTCTGAGTTGTCAACGCCATCTTCTTCACCACCTGTAATACCAAGTTCGATTTCCAATGTCATTCCCATTTTGCTCATTCTAGCTAAATATTCTTTGCAGATTTCGATGTTCTCTTCGATTGGCTCCTCAGACAAATCGATCATATGAGAACTGAATAATGGTTTCCCTGTTTCTGCGAAATGTTTTTCAGAAGCATCTAATAAACCATCAATCCAAGGTAAAAGTTTTTTTGCACAGTGGTCAGTGTGTAAGATTACAGTTGCACCGTAAGCTTCTGCCAAAGTATGAATATGTTTTGCTCCTGCGATTCCTCCCGCGATTGCTGCTTTTTCACCTGCATTTGATAATCCTTTTCCAGCGTTGAATTGCGCTCCACCGTTAGAAAATTGAATGATAACTGGCGCGTTAAGTTTCGCTGCAGTTTCAAGAACTCCATTAATTGTGCTTGATCCAGTAACGTTTACTGCTGGAAGAGCAAAACCCTTCTCTTTCGCATAATTAAAGATCTCTTGTACTTGATCTCCTGTAGCTACTCCTGGTTTAATGTTGTGTGCCATTTTAATTTTTTTTTATAGTTGTTTTTAGTTTTTAGGTTGCAAAAATAAGAATTAATTAGCATTAGAACGGATAATTTATACCAAAATTTAAAACCGAGTGCCCAAAATTGTATTCTTTAAACCAACGGTCTCCCTTCTCATGTGCCGGATTATAAGTCTTAAAGCCTAAATCTAAACGTATCACAAAAAAGCTCAAATCGTATCTCAAACCAAATCCTGTTCCTAAAGCAATTTCTTCTAAATCGTTTAAGTTGTCAAATCTTGCTTTTGGATCTATCACATTATCGAGCACATTCCAGATATTTCCGGCGTCTGCAAAGAGAGCTCCTTTCACATCTCCGAAAATTTTGAAACGAAATTCTGCGCTAGCGGCAAATTTCATATTAGCCTCGTTAAAGTCGTTTACGGCATTGGTGCTTCCAGGTCCTAAAGCATAAGGTTGCCAAGCTCTGTTGTCATTGGAACCTCCGCCATAATAACTTCGCGAAAACGGAATGTAGTTTGAATTTCCAAACGGAATTGCAATTCCAAAGAAACTTCTAACTGCCAAAACTTTCTCTTTTCCAAAATCCCAGTGTTTGATATAGTCAAATTCGGTTTTTATATATTCTGAATATTCTAGATTAAAAATCTCGTAGTTTCCTTTAGAATTCTTAGGTAAATTTCCAATCTCTGAAATAGCTGATAATAAAGTTCCTGCCGATTCGATTTTAGTTCTAAACTGATAGAAATTATTGTCGGCCAGATCTTTTTTGGTTGTTTTGGTAAAAGAAAAACTGGTTGCCAGAATAAAATCATTTTCGGTCAAACGAACTCTTCTTTCCTCAATGCTTTCAACTTCTTGATATTGCGAATTGCCTGGAGTCAAGGCTGTTTTTCCAGTCAATACATCATTTGTAAAACCAGTGGTTCCTTGGGGTATAGTAAGATCTTTTCGAGCTTGTTCCTCAGGTGTATCTCCCCAGTTGTTGACATTGGTATTGTAATCTTTCCCGATATAATTTAAATCATCATAAGAAGAAGTGTATACATTAAAGTAATTGTCTGGATTTAAATTACGGACAAACTGTGCATTCAACAATTCGAATTTTGCTGTATTATGACGTTTTGGTGTCCAGTTGTACGAGATACCTCCCGTAAAGTTTTCTTTGTCCAAACCAATATTTCGCTGCTTAGAAAAACCAGAAGTAATAGAGGTGTAGGGAATCATGCTTTTAGGGATAATTTTTTCAGTTCCAAAAGGGAGTAGAATTCTCGGAAAGTTCAATTTCATATCCAGACCATATTCAGAAACATTAAAGAAATTATTGTTCGGATTGGCCATATCTCTAGATGATCCCACATTTAAACGGGCAGAAATTTCAAGGGTCTCAGCGCGGTTAAATACATTTCGAATCGTTTCCGAAACACTGGCTCCAATTCCAAAATCCTGAATGTTAGAATGCGTTAAGTCAAGAGTGGCTCCAAAACTGTATTTTTTTCTCGGAGTCAAATAAACATTGGCAATAAGAGATTGAGCTGTAGAATCTCTTTTGTCCACTTCATATTGTATTGACGGATAGTTGAAAATCCTTAAATTATTCAAATATCGAGACGAAAGAGTCGTTCTAAAATCGGCAAAAGTACTTCCTTTTGTAATGAAAATCGCATCGGTAATCGCACGCGGTTTATATTTTAAAGTCTTGTAGCTATATAAATTAAAGTTGTTGTACGTTACACTATCTGTTGGTTTTTTCTTGGCATTTGCAGCAGAATAATCAGTGTAAATGTTTACATCGCTAATTTTATACAATTTAAAAGGCTCTGTACGGCTAGAATCTCTTTCTTGAATGGTATTATTGTTTATGATTAAAGTCACATCAGCTTTTGCTTTTTTGCCAATGGTATCAATATCAAAAGTTACATAGGTTGGCTGAAAGTAGTAAGCGCCGTGATTTCTAAAATAGGTTGTGATGCGGTTTTTTTCTTCTTCAAAATCTGTGGTTTTGTATTGATTTCCAGATTTTAATAAAGAGGGCTCGTTATTAGTTCTGTATAATGAATCTAATGCAGGAGTCATTATTTTGGTTCTAATAGTATCTAACTTGTAAGCCGGTCCTGTGGTAATGTTATAATTAATGGCAGCTCTCTTTTTTCCAACCGTATCAATAGTATAATCGGTTTGAACATTAAAAAAACCATTATTGAAATAATAGTATTTTAAACGAAGCAATGATTTTTTAGTTTTAGAAGTATCAATTATTACTGGCGGTTCACCAGTGCTTTTTAGAAATTCATGAATTCCTTTATAATAGAAAGATTGCCCGAGACGGTCCACTTGTTTTGCAGAAAATATCTTAGACATACGCTCATATTTTCCAGGATTGTTTTTAAATTTTGCCTGATAAGTAGAATCTGGATTTAAATTGGCTAAATTGTATAAATTTAATCGAAGTTTATAGCCTAATAATTTACCATTTGGTTTTTGGTACATCTGATTTGAAGCTATCTCATCGTTTGTCGATTTTCCGTTAACTAGAATATTATTTTTTACAAGAAGGTTTTTTCCATCGGGAACTCTTTTTACGGCATTACAAGCGCAAATTAATATTGCAATTAGAAGAAATGCTATTATTTTTGTGGAATTATTTTTCAAGTGTTTTTTAATATTTAATTCAAAAGTACATTATTTTATGGTTAGTAAAAACCAAATAAAACTAATATCAGGCTTGCATCAAAAAAAGCAGCGTTTTGCTAATCAATTATTTTTTGCTGAAGGAGTAAAAGTAATTCAAGAATTGCTGCAATCCAATTTTGAATTAGAACATTTATACACCACGTTGAATGATTTTCAAACGGTTCATGCATCAAAACGCACTCTTATTAATGAACAAGAACTGAAAAAAATAAGTGCTTTGTCGACTCCAAATTCTTGTTTGGCAGTTTTTAAAATTCCAGCCGAAAAAGAAATAATCGATTCAGGCTTGATTTTAGCTTTAGACGACATTAGAGACCCAGGAAATCTAGGCACTATTTTACGTCTATGCGATTGGTTTGGCATTAAGCAGATTATCTGTTCTAAAGAAACAGTGGATATATATAATCCGAAAGTGGTACAAGCTACAATGGGATCTATTACCAGAGTGAATGTAAGTTATGTTGATTTAAAACTTTTTCTTGCTCAAACAAAACTGCCTGTTTTTGGAACTTTTATGGATGGAGAAAATATTTATCAATCAAAACTTCCTCAGGACGGAATCATTATTATGGGTAATGAAGCCAACGGAATTTCAGAAGAGATTGAAAAAATCATAACCAGCCGTCTCACAATTCCTAGATTTGGAGAGCTACAAAAAACGGAAAGTCTAAATGTAGCTACTGCAACAGCAATTATTCTTAGTGAATTTAAACGAAATAGTTGAGATTTTGTTTTAATGAAAAGTGAAATTTATTAAAAGTGCTCTAGATTTCATCGAATCAATGTTTCCTGTCCATGGACTGTCTGGAGTATTATCTCTAATAAGCTCATCCGTTATGCCGAACATTCCTCTAACAGAAGGAGAGAAAATAAAGTATTCTGTAAAAATATCAATTCCTAAACCTAATTCATAAGCGGCTGTCCATTGTTTTACTCTAAATTTTTGCTCGAAGTTGTCGTCTTTAGATTTGGAGTTACTCGATAAATTTAAAGTTGTAGACATTCCGCCAACTAAATAAGGACGTATGTTTCCTGTACGTTTAGCAGAAAATTTCAATAATAAAGGAAAGTGAATATAAGTGCTGTTTACTTCTCTTAAATAATCACTTTCTTTGTTGCTTATGCCTGGGAAATAAAGATCACGTTTCGTATAATACAAACCTGGTTCAAAACGCAGATTAATATATTCCTGAAGCCTTAAATCAGCCACAACCCCTACGTTAAAACCAGTTGTTTTTTTAACTTGAATATCTTCCTGCACAGGAGTTTTGTAATCAAATTTAAAGTCAAAACTATTAAAGCCTAAATAATAGCCAAAGTAGATACGCTGCTTTTGCCAGTTTTCAAGATTAATAATAGGATCTTTGCTAAACATATTTTTAGCAAATTGCGAATGTCCTTTTGTCGTTAAGACCAATAAAAATAAGATTACAACTTTTTTCATACTATTTTTTAGATGCAGAATAAATTGTTGCGACACCAAAAGTTTGAGGCATTGCCACAACATCTATAAACCCAGTTTTTCTTAAAATATTGTTTAAGGCCTCTCCATAAGGAAAAGCAGCAGCCGATTCAGACAAATAGCCATAAGCGTCATTATCTTTAGAAAACAATTTTCCGATTAATGGAAGTATGTTTTTGCTGTAGAAATTGTAGCCTTGTTTATAAGGGAATTTATCTGGGACAGAAGTTTCTAATATAACAAATACACCATTTGGTTTTAAAACTCTTAAGATTTCTGCAAAACCTTTTTCTAGGTTTTCAAAATTTCTTACGCCAAAACCAACTGTGATCGCATCGAAATAATTGTCTTCAAACGGCATGTTTTCAGAATCGCCTAAAACTAGTTCAATGACATTTGAAAGTTTCTTTTCTTCCACTTTCTTTTTTCCTACTTCTAGCATTCCGGCAGAAATATCTAGTCCAATAATTTTTTCAGCATTAGTTTGCGCAAGCAAAATGGCCAAGTCGCCAGTTCCAGTTGCGATATCAAGAATAACTTTTGGTTTTTTGTCTGATACTATTTTTAATACTTTTTTACGCCATTTAACATCGATTCCAAAAGAAATTACACGATTCAAATTGTCGTAATTCCCAGAAATGGTATCAAACATTTGGGTTACTTGCTCTTTTTTACCTAAAGAAGAGTCTTTATACGGAGTTATTTTTTCAGACATTTTTTTTATTTAGGCAAATATAAACAATCTAGTTTAACTGTAATTGAGTTTTTTAATTGTAAAATAAATGTTTTGGAAGATTTATTTTAAAACTGATTATAGAGGTTTTTTGCCATCCCTAAATCTTGGTATTTTGCCAAAATCCCTAAATCTTGGTATTGTCTAATAGCGCTATTATGAGCAACTTTGTTCAAGTAAAAATGATTAAAGTTTTAATGATTGATACTGTCGCTATGACTTAAACAGATGATTACTTTTTTTGTGCTGGTAATTCATTTGTTCATGAAAGAGTTTTGTAAGTATTGTTCTTGGGGGGAAATACTATATTTAAGCGCAAAGTACGTTCTTAGGATTAAATTTGTTTTTGGAAATTTTAATTTTCTGCCTTTAATATCTTAGTGGTATTTGTTATTAGAGGCGTTTGAGACTTAGGTCTCAAATAACATTAAATGTTATTCAGTTTTACAAATGTTTCTCGACATTTGTGATTTTTTTAAACAAAAATTTTTTCTTGAGCGAGTCAAGCTTCAAAAATCAATTATTTAAAAACATCCTCCCTAAAAAGAGGATGTTTTTTATTTATTTTCTAATGTAAGTTTCGTAAGTATAATTATAAAGGTGTTTTTCATCTTTATAATTTTCTTCAGATTCTACCAAAACCCATTCGCTTTTATTGATTTTAGGAAAAAAAGCATCTGCATCAAAAGAATGATGAACTTTGGTCAATTCAATAATATCAGTAAATGGAAGAGCAAGATTGTAAATTTCACCACCGCCTATAACATAACTGTCATCGTTTTCAGGACACAGGGCGATCGCTTTTTCAATGCTATCAACTACAATGCACCCTTCTGGCTTATAATTTTCTTGACGAGAAATTACAATATGAACGCGGTCTGGTAACGGTTTGGGAAAACTTTCAAAGGTTTTTCTTCCCATAATGATATGATGACCAGTAGTAAGCGATTTAAATCTTTTAAAATCATTTGGCAAATGCCATACTAATTCATTGTTTTTTCCAAGCGCATTATTTTCGGCCGCAGCCGCTATCATTATAATCATGGTATGCTTAACTAAATTTTATTTTCATTCTCTTCGTTGATAGAAGATTCAAGTTGACTGATTCTTTTTTGCTGTAAAGCAACTAATCGGTCGATTTGTTCTCTTTCCCATTTTTTATTCATAAAACGGTCAGTTATATACACTTTTATAAAATGAAGAATAAAAAGGAAAAGCCAGATGGTAATACCCCAGATGCACCAATTTTGGGTTGCACCTTGTCCAAATCCAAAAAATCTATTGGCAATAAATAAAAATAAGCTTCCAAGCAGGAAAAGTACAAAATGAAAATATAAGACCTTTTTTTGTCTTAATCGGCGTCTAGCATATTCGTATTGTTCGTGCACTTCTTTTTCCATAAGATAAAAATGAGATTATAAAGTTAAAATTTATTTTCGAAAGACAATATTTTGGGTATAGAATATTTGCTTTTTAATGACTCAATAATTTGAAAAACAAAATTTTAACTGCTTTAAATTACCAATAAAGCGAAAAAAATATGCTGTTTTTGGCATTATCATAAATCGGTTCTGACGGTAGTTAGTGTTTCGTTGAATTTAACTAATTTTAGATGTATAAATCTAAAAACGAAATAGTTATGTCTTTGAAAAAACAATTTATCAAAACGAAGCCGGTTGTTAAAGTTACATTTTCAATAGATGCCAAAGATGCTGATTCGGCAGCGGTGGTTGGAGATTTTAATAACTGGAATGCCTCAGAAGGAACTTTAAGCAAGTTGAAAAATGGAACGTTTAAAGCAACTTACGATTTGGTGAAAGATGCGATTTACGAATTTAAGTATGTAATCGACGGAACTTATGTTAATGATCCTGAAGCCGATTTTTACAAATGGAATGACTATGCCGGGAGTGAAAATGGAGTTTTAGTTGTATAAAAAAATCCGCTTAAATTTTTAAGCGGATTTTTTTATTTTTATACAGCAACACTTCCTTTAATGGCAGGATGCGGATCGTAATCTACAAGTGTAAAATCATTATAATCAAAATCAAAAATGTTTTTAATCTCAGGATTTAAAATCATTTTTGGTAATGGTCTTGGTTCACGCGTTAATTGCAGTTCCAATTGCTCAAAATGATTATTGTAAATATGTGCGTCACCAAAAGTGTGAATAAATTCACCTGGTTCTAAGTCGCATACTTGTGCAATCATCATAGTCAGCAATGCATAAGAAGCAATGTTAAAAGGAACTCCTAAAAAGATATCGGCACTTCGCTGATACAATTGGCATGAAAGTTTTCCTTTTGTTTCACCTTTTTCAGGATCTGGACTAGCTACGTAAAATTGAAAAAATGCATGGCAAGGAGGCAATGCTGCTTTATTATTGGCTACATTTTCTTCAAAAGATTTTTTAGTGTCTGGCAGAACCGAAGGATTCCACGCAGAAACCAGCATTCTTCGACTATTTGGGTTTGTTTTTAATTCGGTGATTAATTCAGAAATTTGATCAATTTCTTCGCTGTTCCAATTGCGCCATTGGTGTCCGTATACAGGACCCAAATCACCATTAGAATCTGCCCATTCATCCCAAATTTTCACTCCGTTTTCCTGAAGGTATTTGATATTTGTATCGCCTTTTAAAAACCAAAGCAATTCGTAAATGATGGATTTTAAATGTAGTTTTTTGGTCGTAACCATTGGGAAACCTTCACTTAAATCAAAACGCATTTGATAGCCAAAAACGCTTTTAGTTCCTGTTCCGGTACGGTCTCCTTTTTGATTGCCGTTTTCTAAAACGTGTTTTACTAAATCTAAGTATTGTTTCATGATTGTTTATTCGGTTATTCGTTTAACTGTTTAATCGATTTAACGAATAAACAAATCAACGATTGAACATATTTTTTATCTTCTAGAGATTTCGTCTCTAATTTTTGCTGCTTTTTCGTAATCTTCCTGAGAAACGGCTTGGTCTAAAAGCTCGTTTAATTCTTGTAAAGAATGTTTTGCGTAAACGTCTCCAGATTGGTTGCTTTCTTCTTCATGCCCGAAAGTTTCTGGGTTTGAAAGAACATCATCAATTTCTTGAGCGCCAGAATCTGTTTCGGCAGTATTCGATTTTAAATAAATTCCAGCTTTATCTAAAATGTTTTTATAAGTAAAAATAGGAGCGTTGAAACGAAGCGCCAAAGCGATAGCGTCAGAAGTTCGTGCATCGATAATTTCTTCGATTTTATCTCTTTCGCAGATCAAACTTGAATAAAAAACACCGTCGACTAATTTATGAATGATAACTTGTTTTACCACGATATCAAATCTTTCGGCAAAATTTTTAAATAAATCGTGTGTTAACGGGCGTGGCGGTTTTATTTCTTTCTCTAAAGCAATAGCGATTGACTGGGCTTCAAAAGCGCCAATAACAATAGGTAATTTTCTTTCGCCGTCGACTTCATTCAAAATTAAGGCATAAGCGCCATTTTGAGTTTGACTGTATGAAATTCCTTTTATGGATAATTTTACTAGACTCATATATATTTGTAAAAAAGGCACTTAGCACCTTATTTTAATACTATTTTGGGTTGGAAAATAAAGCTGCAATTTTAATCAAAAAATATGGAACAAAAAAGCTGCCTATAAACAAAGATACAACATCTTGTTTTTAGGCAGCAATATTTTTAAAGAGAATTCTTTGTATTAAGAATGCTGAGCTTTAAAAGCTTTTAATTTCTCTGTTAATTGTGGTACAATTTCAAAAGCATCTCCAACAACACCATAGTCAGCAACTTTAAAGAAAGGAGCTTCTGGGTCGTTATTGATCACTACTTTTACTTTAGAAGAGTTAATACCAGCAATGTGCTGAATAGCTCCAGAAATACCTATAGCAATATATAAGTTTGTTGCAACTGGTTTTCCTGTTTGTCCAACGTGCTCGCTGTGAGGTCTCCATCCTAAATCTGAAACTGGTTTAGAGCAAGCCGTTGCAGCGCCAAGAACAGCAGCGAGATCTTCTACTAATCCCCAATTTTCTGGGCCTTTTAATCCGCGTCCGCCAGAAACTACGATATCTGCATCAGCGATAGAAACTTTTCCAGAAACTTTTTCTACAGATTCTACTTTTACTCCAAAGTCATTATCTCCAACAGTTGGATTGAAATCTTCTGCTGCGGCAGCTCCTGCACTTTCAAAAAGTCCGTAAGAGTTTTTAGCTAAACCAAGAACTTTTACATCTGTATCGATTTGTGTAATGTTGAAAGCTTTGTTTGAAAAAGCGTTTCTTTTTACTTGAAATGGAGAAGTGCTAACTGGCAATCCAACTACATTTGAAGCAAAACCAGCATTTAAAGCCACAGCAACTAGCGGTGAAAGATAAATGCTATCTGTTGTAGAAGAAAGCAAAACTACTTTTGTTCCTTCTTTTTCAGCAGCTTGTTTAATTACATCAGCGTAAGCTTTTGCATTAAAACCAGCTAATTTGTCATTGCTTACTTTTAAAACTTTATCGACTCCGTATTTGCCTAACTCGCTTACATCGCTGATGTTTACTGTTAAAGCAGTAACAGTTGTTCCTAATGATTCGGCTACTTTCTTAGCATAAGAAGCTAATTCGAAAGCCACTTTTTTAAATTTTCCTTCTGCAGATTCTGCATATATTAATATTGACATGATTTTTTTGTTTTGAGGTTTAAAGTTGAAGGTTTCAAGTTTTGCAAACTGAAAACTGCGACTGAAAACTAATTATTAGATTACTTTCGCTTCGTTGTGTAATAAATTGATTAACTCATCTAAATTATCTGCAGATACTAATTTCACTGCTGATTTTGGAGCTGGTTTTTCAAATTTCACCGCTTTTGTATTTACAGCTGCATCAACTGGCTCAAGAATAGTAAGCGCTTTTGTTCTTGCAGTCATAATTCCTCTCATGTTCGGGATACGTAAATCTTTCTCTTCAACAAGACCTTTTTGACCTCCAATAATTAAAGGAAGAGTAGTGCTTACGGTTTCTTTTCCACCGTCGATTTCACGAACAGCTTTTACATTGTTTCCGTCAACAGTTAAAGCTGTACAAGAGTTTAGGAAGTTGTATCCTAAGATTCCAGCAATCATTCCAGGAACCATTCCTCCGTTATAATCTAAAGATTCTTTACCAGCAATCACTAAATCGTAACCACCGTTTTTAATTACTTCTGCTAATTGTTTTGCTACGAAGAAACCATCTGTAGGATTTGCGTTAACGCGAATAGCTTCGTTTGCTCCAATAGCCAATGCTTTACGTAAAGTTGGTTCAGTATCAGGACCTCCGACATTTACAACCGTTACATTAGCACCTTGTTGTTCTTGAAACCATATAGCGCGTGTAAGACCAAATTCGTCGTTAGGATTAATGACATATTGTACACCATTAGTGTCAAATTCTGAGTCACCGTTGGTAAAGTTAATTTTTGAAGTAGTATCAGGCACATGGCTGATGCAAACTAGTATTTTCATAAGTATATATTTTGAATTTATAATATGCTTTTACAAATTTAGAATTTAATTTGGAATAATTATACTATGCATGCATAATATTTTTTAAAACTATTACGATTTCGCAGATTGTTCAGTTTTGGATGATTTTCATCGGAATCTAAAAATAAAATAATATTCATTTTGTCTGATTGTTAGGAATTTTGCAATAACCGATAGCTGGAAAGCAAATTAAATTTGTCTGAGAAATACTAATTTTTGGTTTTTTACGTTAAGATGAATGAATTTTGAAGAAACAAGAATTAAACAAATAGATAGAAGTTTGTCTGAAAAATATTTTAGAAAGAATTAAGTGTTGATAATACGTTATTATATCGATTTCGTAATTATCACAATAAAGTTTAAAAAGTTAAAACCTGAGAACAGATAGAAGTTCATGCGATTTTAAATTCAATTTTTGCTTTTAAGTTATTTAAAATATTTATTTTTGCTCTTCAGAAAATTCAACATACAATATAAAATATGAGAACAATACAATTTAGAGAGGCCATTTGTGAAGCAATGAGCGAAGAAATGCGTCGCGATGAATCCATATATTTAATGGGAGAAGAGGTTGCAGAATACAATGGAGCTTACAAAGCTTCTAAAGGAATGCTAGCTGAGTTTGGTGAAAAAAGAGTAATTGATACTCCGATTGCTGAGCTTGGATTTTCAGGAATTGCAGTAGGTTCTGCAATGAATGGAAACCGTCCTATTGTAGAATATATGACATTCAACTTCTGTTTAGTTGGTATTGATCAAATTATTAATAATGCGGCTAAAATGCGTCAAATGACAGGAGGACAATTTAATGTGCCTATCGTTTTCCGCGGACCAACAGCTTCTGCTGGTCAATTAGGAGCTACTCACTCTCAAGCTTTAGAAAACTGGTTTGCTAATACTCCAGGTCTTAAAGTTGTGGTTCCTTCAACTCCTTATGATGCAAAAGGACTTTTAAAATCAGCTATCCGTGATAACGATCCAGTTATTTTCATGGAATCTGAGCAGATGTACGGAGACAAAGGTGAAGTGCCAGATGGAGAATATACAATTCCTCTAGGTGTTGCCGATGTTAAACGTGAAGGAACAGATGTAACAATTGTTTCTTTTGGAAAAATCATCAAAGAAGCTTTTATCGCTGCTGATGAATTAGCAAAAGAAGGAATCTCTTGTGAGATTATCGATTTAAGAACAGTTCGTCCAATGGACAAAGACGCCATCTTAAAATCGGTTAAAAAAACAAACCGTTTAGTAATTCTTGAGGAAGCTTGGCCAGTTGCCAGCCTTTCTTCTGAGATTTCTTATATCGTTCAAGAGCAAGCTTTTGACTTCCTTGATGCGCCAATTCAACGTATTACAACTGCTGATACTCCTGCACCTTATTCTCCAGTATTGTTAAAAGACTGGTTGCCAAATGCAGGTGATGTAGTAAAAGCGGTTAAAAAAGTATTATACAAATAATACAAATACAAAATACTCATAAAACTTCATCAGGCAGAATGGATTGGTGAAGTTTTTTTTTACTTTATAATGAACAAATTAACTCTACTTCTCTTATATATTGTATTTGCATTTGCGAATGTTGTTACTGCACAAACTAAGGTGAGTGGAGTTGTTTTGGACAAATCCAACCAGCCAATACCTTTTGCTAATGTAGTTTTTAAAGGTTCTAATATTGGAATCGTTTCTAATGAAGACGGCCGTTTTTATTTAGAATCGCCAAATACTTATACCGCACTTATAGTTACTTCGGCAGGATTTTCGGATAAAGAAGTTCCTTTAGAAAAAGCAGTCAATTACAATTTTAAGATTGTTTTGGGCGAAGCTGAAGCATTGAATGAAGTTGTAATTTACACTGGGAAAACTTCCAAAAAAAATAATCCAGCCTTGGATATTTTGAGAAAAATATGGGAAAGAAAACGTAAAAACGGATTATACCTATTTAATCAATATCAAATGCAGAAGTACGAAAAAGTAGAATTTGACATGAACACTATTGATAGTGCATTCATGAAAAACAAGCTTTTTAAAGGAATGGAGTTTATCTTTAATCACGTTGATACTTCTGACGTTACAGGGAAAACCTATTTGCCGATCTTCATCAACGAATCGGTTTATGATGTTTATGGAGATAATAAATTAAAGAAAGTAAAAGAAAATCTTACGGGAAATAAAATGTCTGGTTTTAACGGAAATCAGCAGATTTTATCTTTTGTAAAAGACCTTTATTCTGATTACAATATTTACGACAACCACCTAAAGTTTTTTGATAAAAGTTTCACAAGTCCGTTGTCAAGAACAGGAATTGATGTTTACAATTACGTTCTAAAAGACAGTGCTTATATCGATAAAAAATGGTGTTACAATATTGTTTTTTACCCAAGACGTAAAAACGAATTGACGTTTAAAGGAGATTTTTGGGTAAATGATACCACTTTTGCCATCAAAAAAATTAATATGGGTGTAACTAAAAGTGCCAATATTAACTGGGTAAAAGATATTTACATCGAACAGGAATTTGAAGTAGAAAATGATTCCGTTTTCCTTTTGACACGTGATTATATGATGTCTGATTTTGCTTTAAACAAAAAAGAAAAATCAAAAGGAGTTTATGGTAAAAGAACAACTTTATACCGTAATCATAAATTTAACATTCAGAAGCCAGAGAAATTCTATAAAGAAGAAGTCAATTTTATTGATAATGCCGTTTACGAACGACCGCCAGAATTCTGGGAGGAAAATCGTTTCGAAAAACTAAATAAAGACGAACAGGGAATTTATAAAATGCTTGATACATTGCAAACTGTCAAGCGATTTAAACAATTGTATAACCTTGTCTCCATTTTAGGAAGTGGTTATATTGAATTTAAGAATTTCGATTACGGACCTATATTTTCAACTTTTGGATATAATGAAGTCGAAGGTATAAGGCTAAGAGTGGGTGGAAGAACCTATTTCGGTCCAAACGATCCTTGGCGTATTCAAGCTTACACGGCTTACGGATTTGATGATAATAAATTCAAATACGGCGTTTCTGGAAAATGGATGCTTGACAAGAAAAACAGATTAATAATTTCTGGGGGAAATAGGCGTGACATTGAGCAGATTGGTGCGAGTTTAACCACAACAAACGACGTTCTAGGACGAAGTTTCGCCTCTTCAGCTCTGTTTACGACGGGAAGTAATGGAAAACTGACCAATATTAATCTAAGTAACATTTCTATAGAAATGGAGCCTAAAAAGAATTTTATTGTCTCAGCAGGGCTTTCGTATCGAACATTAGAATCGGCTTCCAAAACATTTAGTTTAGATTATTACACTACTTTGCCAACTCCTGAAAATCCTGCCGGTGTTGTCGAAAGTATGGTAAAACAGTCAGAAGCCAATATCCAGTTTGAGTTTATGCCAAACAGAAAAACCATTGGTTATGGAGTAGAAAGAGATTTAGTAGATAGTCCCTACAGTCATTTCTTTGTCAATTTCAGTTATGGATTGAAAGGTGTTTTTGACAGTGATTTTGCTTACGAAAAAATTCAGGTTTTCTACAGGCAGCCCATTATTATTGGACCTTTAGGAAGAACAAATATTACAGTTGAAACAGGAAAAACATTCGGAACAATTCCGTTAGGTTTAATGAGTGTAATTCCGGGTAACCAGACTTATTTTACGATTGAGAATACATTCAGTAACTTAAATTTCTACGAGTTCGTTACCGATCAATATACAACCCTGCAGTGGAATCATGATTTTGGAGGTAGATTATTTGCTAGAATTCCATTCATGAGAAAGCTGAACTGGAGAGAATTTATAGGAATTAGAGCGGTTCATGGAACTATTTCTGATGCCAACCGCGCTATTAATGCTTCGGGATTGCCATACAATGCTCCTGAAAAAGTATACTGGGAATATAATGCAGGAATTGGAAATATCTTTAAAGTTTTCCGTCTTGATTTCTCTTGGAGAGGAAATTACCTAGATATGCCAGATGCACATAAATTTGCAATTAAAGGATCATTTGGATTTTATTTCTAGTTTTAAAAAGTTACAAAGGTTCAAAGTTACAGAGTCGCAGAGGTTTAAAATCTTTGCGACTTTTTTGTTTCACGCAGATTTTGCAGAACGAGCAGATTTTTTATCCGCTTAATCTGCAAAATCTGCGAGAGAAAGAAAACTCAGCAACTTGGCGTTTTCGCGAGATTATTTTTTACTTATTTTTGAGATTAGACATAAAAGAATCATCATGCAAGAAGCCATTGACTTTCTAACCAATAAAAATCCAATATTTCTACAAATTATTGAAAAATATGGATTACCGCCAATTCCGAGACGCCCGCCTGGATTTGAAACTTTGGTTTTATTAATTCTCGAGCAGCAGGTTTCTATAGATTCGGCGAAAGCCACGTTCTTAAAAATTAAAGCTTTTACAACTTGTAATCCTGAAAATATGGTTCTTCTTTCTGACGAAGAATTTAGAAGCCTTGGAGTAAGCCGTCAGAAAACAAAGTACATTAAGATTTTAGCAGAAGCAGTTTTAAATAAAGAATTGGATATTGAAAGTTTAGCTTCAAAATCTGCAAAACAAGTTCGCGAAGAGCTTATTAAATTAAAAGGAATCGGAAACTGGACAATAGATATTTATTTAATGTTCTGTCTTGAAGAACCCGATTTAATTCCATTAGGCGATATAGCTGTCATAAATACAATCAAAGAATTATTAAATATCCATGACAAACAAGAAATGGAAATTCATGCAGAACAATGGAGCCCGTTTCGTTCTTATGCAACCTATTTGCTCTGGCATTATTACTTAAAAAAAAGAAATAGAACAATTAGCTATTAAATGCTTGTTTTTTAAACTCTAATGAAGATAATTTAACCTTGTTTTTTATTGTAAAACTAGATTCTTTAGTTATTTTTGCAACCGAAATTATAGAAACAATAAAAAACAAAAATGACCGCAGACAAATTAACGACTTTCGATGTATTGATCGAAATACCAAGAGGAAGCAGAAATAAATATGAGTACGATTTTGAAATTAAAAGAATGCGTTTCGACAGAATGTTATTCTCTTCTATGATGTACCCAGCAGATTACGGATTTATTCCAGAAACTTTAGCTTTAGATGGTGATCCTCTTGATGTATTAGTTTTGGTAAACGAACCAACTTTCCCTGGATGTGTAATGGAGGTTAAACCAATTGGTGTTTTCCACATGGCAGATGACAAAGGACCAGACGAAAAAATTATTTGTGTACCAGTTTCAGATCCAATCTGGAATTCATTAAACGATCTTTCTGATATCAATCCTCACTTATTAAAAGAAATCGAGCACTTTTTCCAAGTTTACAAAGATCTTGAAAACAAAAAAGTAGACGTAGAAGGATGGGGAGACGTAAAAGAAGCTTACGATATCATCGCAGAGTGCACAAAACGTTTTGATGACATTGAAAATAAACCGGCTGGATTATTTAGCATTAAATAATTTTAACCTTATTCTATTATAAAAAAAGCAATACTGCCGTCAGGAGTATTGCTTTTTTGTTTAAATTCGTTCAGTTAGATTGTTGACTATTAACCAAAACCAATAAAATATTATGAATGCATTTATGATTTACCTGCCAATTATAATGGCAGTTTTAGGATTACTTTTCATGGGAATAAAAAGGACTTGGGTTTTAAAACAAGACGCTGGAGACGGTAAGATGAAAGAGATTTCAGATTACATCTACGAAGGAGCCTTAGCCTTCCTAAAAGCCGAATACAAACTATTAAGCATCTTTGTAATCATTGCCAGTTTAGCTTTGGCAGGAATTACTTTTATTCCGGGAGTAAAAACACATTTATTAATCGTAATAGCATTTATTTTTGGTGCATTTTTCTCTGCTTTAGCAGGAAATATGGGAATGAAAATAGCAACCAAAACAAACGTTAGAACTACTCAGGCAGCTCGTACGAGTCTTCCGCAAGCATTAAAAGTTTCTTTTGGCGGAGGAACTGTAATGGGGTTAGGTGTAGCGGGTTTAGCTGTTTTAGGTTTAACATCCTTTTTTATCATTTTCTTTCATTTGTTTTCTGGAGGAGTTTGGAAAGACACCGATACTATGACGGTTGTTTTAGAAACTCTTGCAGGATTTTCACTTGGAGCCGAATCTATCGCTTTATTTGCTAGAGTCGGTGGTGGAATCTACACAAAAGCAGCCGATGTTGGAGCTGATTTAGTAGGGAAAGTTGAAGCGGGAATTCCGGAAGATGATCCTCGTAACCCAGCAACAATTGCAGATAATGTGGGAGATAACGTAGGTGACGTTGCAGGTATGGGAGCCGATTTATTTGGGTCTTATGTTGCCACTGTTCTAGCGGCAATGGTTCTAGGAAATTATGTAATAAAAGATATGGGTGGAAGCATTAATGATGCTTTCGGCGGAATTGGACCTATTTTGCTTCCAATGGCAATTGCCGGTTTCGGAATTTTATTTTCGATTATCGGAACAACATTAGTAAAAATATCAGATGATAATGCTAAAGAAGCACAAGTGCAGAAAGCATTAAATATAGGAAACTGGGTTTCTATTGTTTTAACAGCTGTAGCTTGCTTCTTCTTGGTACAGCACATGTTGCCAGAAACTATGCAAATGACTTTCTTTGGAGAAGGTTCTAAAGCTATTTCGTCAATGCGTGTTTTCTACGCCACTTTAGTCGGATTAGTAGTTGGCGGAGCTATTTCATCAGTAACAGAATATTATACAGGATTAGGAACAAAACCAGTATTGGCTATAGTTCAAAAATCATCTACAGGTGCAGGGACAAACGTAATTGCAGGTTTGGCAACCGGAATGATTTCTACTTTTCCAACAGTATTATTGTTTGCCATCGCAATTTGGATTTCGTATGTTCTAGCAGGATTTTATGGAGTTGCCTTAGCAGCTTCAGCAATGATGGCTACAACGGCTATGCAATTGGCAATTGATGCTTTCGGACCAATTTCTGATAATGCTGGAGGAATCGCTGAAATGAGCGAATTGCCAAAAGAAGTTCGTACTAGAACCGATATTTTAGATTCAGTTGGAAATACAACAGCAGCAACAGGAAAAGGATTTGCTATTGCTTCCGCAGCTTTAACTTCATTGGCCTTATTTGCAGCTTATGTAACCTTCACAGGAATCGACGGAATTAATATATTTAAAGCACCGGTTTTAGCGATGTTATTTGTCGGTGGAATGATTCCGGTAGTTTTCTCAGCTTTAGCAATGAATTCTGTTGGAAAAGCAGCAATGGATATGGTGTACGAAGTTCGTCGCCAGTTTAAAGAAATTGCTGGAATTATGGAAGGGACAGGAAAGCCAGAATATGGAAAATGTGTTGAAATTTCTACAAAAGCCGCTTTACGTGAGATGATGCTTCCAGGAGTTTTAACGATTGGTTTTCCGATTGCAATTGTTCTAATTGGAAAATTAGTTTATTCAGATAACAATCAATTAATTGCTGAAATGTTAGGAGGATATATGGCTGGAGTTACCGTTTCTGGAGTACTTTGGGCTGTTTTCCAAAACAATGCCGGTGGCGCTTGGGATAATGCTAAAAAATCTTTTGAGGCAGGAGTTATGATTAATGGAGAAATGACTTATAAAGGTTCTGATGCGCACAAAGCCGCGGTAACTGGAGATACAGTTGGAGATCCGTTTAAGGATACTTCTGGGCCTTCAATGAATATTTTAATCAAATTAACTTGTTTGATTGGATTGGTAATTGCCCCAATTTTGGGTGAAGGCCATTCTCCGTCAGATATTGCTGGAAAAGCGTCTTGCTGTGCTAAAACTGAAATGCATGCAGGAATGTCTAAATGCGGCGATATGTCTGGAATGACGAAGGAAGAATGTATTAAAATGTGTAAAGAAAAAGGTTGTTCTGAAGAAGAAACAGCTAAATGTTTAGCTCATTTTTATGCAAACGGAAAATACTCTCATGCAGAAAGTCAATCAGTTCGTGTTGAGGTTAAAAATATCAACGGAAAAACTACTGGAACTGTTACCAAAACAGTGGACGGAAAAACTACAACTGAAGTTTTTGAAGGTACTGAGGAAGAAGTTTTAGCAAAAGTAGAAGCTGCGAAATAATAGCTTTGTCAAAGTTTTAAAAATAGAAAATGCCTCTAAATTTAGAGGCATTTTTTATTGATTCAAAGCATATTCTTTAATCAACGTTGAAGCTGGAATATGAAGAGCTTCGGTTAAAACTCTTATTTGTTTTATTGTTAATGCTCTTTTGCGATTAAACAATTCAGATACTCTTGAGCGGCTATTCAAAATAATTCCTAAGTCGGCATCACTTAATCCATTTTGCTCCATCATAAATTTAATGGCTTCAATAGGATCGGGTTCAGGAATAGGATAATTAATTTGTTCGTATTTTTCTATTAGTGTCACCAGAATATCCAACTCATCTCCTTCAGCAGTATCTGGTTTGGCATCAAAAAGAAGATTAACTCTTTCTAATGCTAAACTATAGTCATGTTCTGTTTTTATTGGTTTTATATTCATAGTTTACAAATTTTTAATATCTTTTAAATCGTCATATTCATTATGTGTTCCAACAAAAAGAATATAAACGATTTGAGTTTCATAATTGATTTTTACAATCAAACGATAATGATTTCCACAAATATTGAAGATTACTTTATTATTACCAACAAAATCAGCAGTCCCAAAAAAAGATTTTATAGCGTTAGAATTAGAAAAACTATTTTTATCAAAAACTTGATACCAGGATAATAATTGCTGTTTTGAATTTGGAAATCTTTCCCAAAAATTTTGCAGGGTTCTTTTCGCTATTATTCTCATAACTTACATTGCAAATATATTTATTTTTTCCCAAATAGGGAAATCTTATTAAAGCAAAACAAATGTAAGAAAATATTTAAATAAAAAATACCTCTAATTTTAGAGGCGGTTATTTTTTGTGCAAATTAGGAACTTCTGTTTTAAAACAATCCGTTCAATTCAGCATCAATTCTACTAATGATATCTCCTAGATCTTCGGGATTGTCAACAAAATTGATATTGTCCACATCAATAATTAAAAGTTTTCCTTTAGTATAAGTCTGAATCCAAGCTTCATATCTTTCATTCAAACGGCTTAAATAATCGATAGAAATAGAGTTTTCGTATTCGCGCCCTCGTTTGTGAATCTGTCCAACTAAATTCGGAATAGAACTTCTTAAATAAATCAATAAATCTGGAGCTTTAACCAGCGATTCCATCAATTCGAACAAAGACGTATAATTTTCAAAATCACGGCTTGTCATTAATCCCATTGCATATAAGTTGGGTGCGAAAATATGCGCATCTTCATAAATCGTTCTGTCTTGAATGATTTTTTTTCCGCTTTCGCGAATTTGCTGCACTTGACGGAAACGGCTGTTTAGGAAATAAATCTGAAGGTTAAACGACCAGCGCTCCATCTGATGGTAGAAATCATCCAAATACGGATTATCAACTACATCTTCATAATGAGGTTCCCATTTGAAATGTTTTGCCAATAATTTGGTCAAAGTTGTTTTTCCTGCGCCTATGTTTCCTGCTATTGCTATGTGCATTACGGTGTTACGATTTTATAATTTGATATATCTGTAGCTGTAAAAATAGATAAAATTTGGTCTTTGTAATAAAAATTGTCAAAGGTTTTTTCTAAAATTTTAATCTCAGAAAGTACTTCAGGATTTAATTTGTTGAACCCTTTAAAATACAATAAATTATCCTTGCTAAAAAGATATTGTGAAGTATTAACTATTGCGATTCTATCAAAATCAGCAATCTTTCCCAATGATGTTATCTTTCCGAAAATGTCGCAAGCGTAAAAATTGTTTTTCTTGTCAATCCAATAGAAAGTATTAAAATCAGTTTGATAATATTGTATTGGTTCTGTAAGTGGAATTGAAACGGTTTTGTACTCATTTTTTAAATAATCAAAAAGACCAATTTGCTGGTTTAAAGTATTGTAAATCCATAGCTGATTTTGTGTGGACATTCCAATGGCACTCACCACAATTGGAGTGGCATTCTGCGAAAAATTAATTTCGGTCATTTTATTTAATTGATTGTCCAATAAAACAACACTATTGAAATCTTCATAAAACAAAACAATCTTTAGCGGATTCTGAAGATCGACTTTTGTGATTTTTCCCAAGGAAACATTCTTATATTCAAAGATTTCTTTTCCTTTAATCTTGCTAAAAACATTATTCTTTATCTGGTATGAATAACCAAACGCATCGTATCCTAAAAAAGTATCTGAGGTATTTTTATACTGCGAAATCAAGGTTGGATTTATACTCCATTCCTGAGCAGAAAGCGCCTGAAAAGTGCAGAAAAGAAATACAGCAAATAAAATTTTTTGCACTATTTTAAGCATGAGAAATTATTTTACAAGAGTACCAAATTACAAAAACTCTTCTTATAAATTTTAATTTTATGCCTTAAACCTTTTTGAAATCTAATAGTCTAAAAAATAAGCGGTTCTGTCTATGCCTTAATACCGTTTATATATTTAGTTTTTTGAATTTTAAAATAAATAATACATTTGAATGTAAGTTTTGTCGGATTTACTCACTTAAAGAAAATGAAATGAAAAAAATATTTTTTTATATGACTTTGATGCTTGTTTCTACCCAAATTCAGGCGCAAAAAGATTTCCAGGGAATGGCTGTTTACGAGTCAAAAACACAAGCGCCAAAGTTTGAGGGGATGCGCGGTAATAGAGATATTACGCCAGAAATGCAGAAAAATATGGAAGAGCGTATGAAAAAAATGCTCGAAAAAACATTCATTTTAAATTTCGATAAAGCAGCATCAATTTATAAAGAAGAAGAAAAATTAGAAGCGCCTGGCCAACAGCAAGGAGGTTTTCGAGTTATGTTTGGTTCGCTTACTGGCGGTGGAGGGACTTTCTATAAGGATGTGAAAGCAAAAACATATACAGTTGATAAAGAATTTATGGGCAAGGAATTTCTTGTTGTAGATTCTCTTCCAAAATTAGAATGGAAATTAGAACAAGAAACCAAGCAAATTGGCGGTTACAATTGCTTCAAAGCGACAGCTGTAAAACAGGCAAGTAAAACCGATTTTAGAAACTTCAGACCTAAAAAAAATGATGACAAAAAGCATGAAGAGAAAAAGACTTCTGGAGATACCAAAACGAATTTTGCAGATAATTTCGAAATGCCAAAAGAAATTGTCGTGACAGCCTGGTATACGCCAGAAATTCCGATCAATCAAGGGCCAGAAAATTATTGGGGACTTCCAGGATTAATTTTAGAAATCAATGATGGAACAACGACTATTTTATGTTCAAAAATTGTTTTGAATGCTAAAGATAAAGTGGAAATAAAACCTTCTAAAAAAGGAAAAGTAGTTTCTCAGAAAGAATATGACGAAACAGTAATTAAAAAGATGGAAGAATTTAGAGAGATGAATCGCGGCCGTGCTGGCGGACCTCCTCCTATGGGAAGATAATATCTTTAAAATTCCAATTTTTCAAAATCCGAAATCCAAATTGCTTCGCCTGTTCGCTATCGCTCGGGTCCAAACTTTCAATATTCTTATAATGAATAAGACACTCTTTGTATTTGCCTTACTTTTTACTTCGATATGCTTTTCTCAAAGTGTTCGCTTTGATGGCTTTATTCAGGATGAACAGAAAAATCCGTTGGAAATGGCCAATATTATGGCTATCAATAATGGGACAAAAGCAATGGATTCCTATGGAATAACCAATGATAAAGGAAAGTTTCAATTGACTTTGAAACCAAATACAGCTTATACTATTAAAATAAGTTATTTAGGGATGAAGTCTAAAGAAATCGCAGTGTCTACGAAGTCTGAAAACATGACCCAGAATATTGTTTTGGATGGCGCTGGAATAGAATTGGAAGGCGTAGAAATTGTTCGCGAAATGCCTGTTTCTATAAAAGGCGATACAATTGTTTATAATGCAGATTCTTTTAAATCTGGAACAGAAAAAAAGCTTGAAGATGTCTTAAAGAAACTTCCAGGAGTTGAGGTAAATGCCGATGGAGAAATTGAAGTTGAAGGGAAAAAAGTCAGCAAATTGATGGTTGAGGGAAAAGATTTTTTTGACGGAGATACCAAATTGGGCGTCAAAAATATTCCAGCCGATGCAATTGATAAAGTTCAGGTTTTAAGAAATTATAACGAAATAAGCCAATTAAAAGGTCTAGAAAACGATCAGGAAAATGTGGCGATGAACATTAAACTGAAAGAAGGAAAAAAGAACTTTTGGTTTGGAGATGTGACCGCAGGAATTGGAGTTGCAGAATTGGACAGCCGATATATTATTAATCCAAAACTGTTCTACTACAGCCCAAAATACAGTATCAATTTAATTACCAATTTTAATAATATTGGTGAATTGCCTCTTACGGCTCAAGATTATTTTAAGTTCACTGGAGGATTTAAAAATATGATGAAAAAAGGCGGAAGCAGTTTTAATGTTTCTTCAAATGATTTAGGAATTTCGTTATTGCGTAATAATCGTGCAAAAGAAATTGAAACCAAATTTGGCGCAACAAACTTTGCTTATTCAGCTACAAAATCGTGGAATATAAGCGGTTTTGGAATTCTTTCAACTTCAAAAACCGACTTAGAAACTAAATCGCAAACAACAATTTTAGAATCTGGAGATCAGCAGAAAAGTAACGAAAATACCAATCAGAAAAATAATTTGGGACTTTTTAAATTAAGCTCAACTTATAAGCCAAGCGACAAATTTCAGTTTGATTATGATATTTTAACCAAGCTTACTAAACAAGAAGAATACTCAGATTTGTTTAGAGAACAGATTGTTCAAAACGTTGCGACTTCAGAAGATATTTTTACAACAAAAAAACAAGATCCTACTTCGATTAATCAGAATCTGAGTTTGTATTATACGCAAAGTGCTAAAAATATCTTTGCTTTTGAAATGCAGCATTTATATCAGGACGAAAATCCTTTTTATAATGCTAATTTGCAAACACTTCCTTTTGATTTATCAGGATATATTTCGGGACAAAACAGAAATGATTATAATCAAGACCGATTTGTAAAAACCAATAAACTAGATGCAAAACTAGATTATTATTATATGGTTACACCAAAAAGTAATTTCAATATTACTTTAGGAAATACGTATTCGTATCAGAACTTTAATTCTCACATTTTCCAAATGTTAGATGATGGAACGAGAAACGATTTGAATAATGCTCAAAATAATAATGATGTAGATTATCGTTTTAATGATGCTTTTTTAGGTTTTCATTATAAAATCCTCACAGGAAAGTTTACGTTTACGCCAGGAGTAAGCTTTCATACGTATCAAATGACAAACGGACAATTAGGAACCGATTATTCCCAAAATTTCACGAAAGTGCTCCCAGATTTCTTCGCTTTATACCAAATAAAAAAATCAGAAACGCTGACGTATAATTTCTCTCTAACAAACGATTTTACAGATATAAATCAGTTGGCTGCGGGTTATGTTTTGTCTAATTATAGCAGTTTGTTTCGCGGAAATCGTTTCTTAGAAAATGCGACTTCACAAGTGCATTCGTTACGTTATTTCAAGTATAATATGTTCAATTTTGAGAACATTTTTGCCAACGCAACTTACACCAGAAAAGTTGATGCGATTAAAACAAAGGCAGATTTTGACGGAATTAACCAATCATCAGTTCCTTACAACTCCAATTTAGCTGATGAAACTTTTAGCGGAATGGGAAATTACGGGCGTTCGTTTTTAAAGAATTATAAAGCTTCTGCAAATGCTAGTTTTAATTGGTCGAAATTCAATAATATTCAGAACAATCAATTGTCAACAACAGAAAGTTTCAGCCAAAGCTATACCGTTCGAGCTTCAACAAATTATAAAAATCTTCCCAATATCGAATTTGGCTACAATCTTTTGATAAATAAATATAGTGGTTCAACCTTTTACACTGATAAACCATTTGCAAGATTAGATTATTACTTCTTGGATAGTTTTTCTTTTGTTTCAGAATATGAATTTTACCATTATTATAATGGAGATAAGACTGTTGATAATGAGTATGATTTTTTAAGCGCCAGTTTAATTTATCAAAAAAAGAACAGCAAATGGGAATATAAAATCTCTGCGACTAATTTATTGAACACAAAATATCTTAATGATGACAGCTTCTCGCAATTCTCTACAAGAGTTTCGCAATACACTGTGCAGCCGCGTTATATCATATTTTCATTGAAATACAATTTGTAGTATTTTAATTGCAAATATTGTGACTTTTTGTGATTTGTTTAAAGAAGAATCAGATATCTTTGCGCTATATTATTAACAACAAAATATGTAGTTATGCGCAATTTTATTTGGAGTTTGTCACTCCTGTTTGCCGGAATTTCTATCTCTTTCGCCCAAACTAATGGAATAGAAAAAGGAACTTATTTATCTACAAATAAAGGAGGAAAAATCAAATTAAATTTATTGGATGATAATAAGTATGAATTGGTTTTTTATTCGGGAGGATATGAAATTAAAGGCGATTCTTTGGTTTTCTTAAAAAGTAAAAATACCGTAGATAATAGATTTGATCTTTCTTTTGTTAAAGATAAAAAAGCAAAAAAAATTAAGATTAAGTTTTTGAATCCGTCTTATTATTCCTTTTACATAGGAACTCAAAAAGGAACAGAAGCAGTTCAATACCAGAGACTTTCAGATATAAAAGCAAAAGTAGATCCTGAATATATCAAAACAGATTTAGATTTTGAAATAGAAAAAACGGATTTCCTTTATTTGGTTTACGAAGATTATAACGGAAAAAGTGATGTTAATAAATATGCATTGCCAAAAGATGTTTCAGAGATAACAATCAATTATGATTTGGCAGTTCTCAGCGATTTAAATCTTGTTGGATCTTTTGATAAGAATACAAAAGAATTAAAAATTTCTGATCAAGCAGGAAAAGATCCTTTAGTGTTTGTGAACGAAAAAGATGAGAAGCCGGCTAAAGCTCCAACAGTAGTCCCGATAGAAACACAGTCTGTTACAAACTGGACTTATCCTGGGAAAGATCCTGATTACGGTTCTTATGGAAGCGCAGTAGTAGATAGTATATATAATGGTCTGCCAGTTGATACAACTGCGGTACCTGCAGCAGCATATCCTCTTGATCCTCCAGCTTCTTATACCAAATATGATTTTAAGCTAAAAATAGAAGACAATCTCAAAAAGGCAATAGAATCTACCAAAACAGCCAGCAACAAATTTTTGGTAGTTGTGGTGGACAGCAAGAATAAAACGGCAAAAGAAACTTTTGATGCTTTTATAAAAGAACAAGAAACGCAGACAGGCTATAATATGTATGATTCGTATAATGCACTTTATGATACATACAATTATTATTTGGCTGGAGCCGATGATAAAAAATGGCTGAAAAATAATAAAATAACTAATGATCCAAGCGTATTGGTTTTAAACGGAAATGGCGATGTACTTGCTGTTGCAAAATCAGATTTAACAACACAGCAATATCAGTTTAGCTATTATGGCGATTTTTATAGAAAACTTCAAAAAGCAAATGCTTTCCTTTCTATAGATAAAGTTTTAAAGAACAAAAAAGCCTCAGATGCAGACTTAATTAACGCTTTTAATAAAGCGACTTTATTAGAAACGTCTTATGATTATGATTCAGATTATTCAGTAAGCGATCCTAATTCTACTGATTTTGTAATTACCAAAACGGCTTTAGACCAAAAAGAAGTAGATCAAACATGGAAAAAATTGATTGAAGCACACCAAAAAGATAAAACTGTAAATATGTATTTGGCTGAGACTATTATAAAAGAAATCAAAAATCAAGGATTTACAAAACAGCTTTTTAATCAAGACAGAATTCTTAATGATACCGATTTTCTAGCGATAGATTATTTGTTAAAACATTCTGATGATATTGAAAATAATAAAGTTGCTTTCAATAATAGTGCGCCAGAAGTTCATAATATAGGAAGTGCTGTTTCTGAAATTTCTAATGCATTACAGCAGAATCTGTACGCTTCTCAGGACGGTCTTACAGGCGAAATGAATAAAGAGAAAATTAATTCTGTTTACAAAAAGATCATTGCATCTGGAAAAGGAAATTTTGATGCCTATAGAAATTATTTTTATTATTTAAGCCAGCTTGAAGATCAGGATGGGTCTAATACGACTTACTTAAAAGAGTTCAGTTCTTATTTTGATAACACATTAGCTGGACCAAGCCCAATAGAAAAATTAGATGCTATTTTTGGAGGTTTAGATTCTAGCTCAAGTTATTCTTATGATGGATGGAGTTCGTTTAAACTTTACCATTCAGATATTTGCAATAACGCGGCATGGACAGTTGTATTAAAACCACAGAACTCAAATTTTATTAAAGAGGCAATTAAATGGTCTGAATATAGTTTGGTGATATCTAAAAACAATCCGTACTACTTAGACACTTTAGCGCAATTGTATTATAAAGATGGACAGACACAAAAAGCTATCGAAACACAGGTTTTAGCAGTAAAGTTTATTACTAGTGACGTTGATGAAGAAACTGCAAATCAAATGAAGGAAGTTTTAACTAAAATGAGTAACGGAACATATTAATAAAACTAGCATATAAAATAAAAGCCGATTTCTATTTTTTAGAAATCGGCTTTTTTATGTTCGGCTAATCTAAGATGTCTGATAATCTAAGTTAGTCTATAGATCTGAATTACAATCCAAATGCAGCTTTTACTTGGTCAACAAAATCAAGTTTTTCCCATGTAAACAACTCAACAGTAACTGTTTTTTCGTTTCCGCCTGGAGCAGAGAAAGTTTTAGTAACAGTTTCTGGTTTACGTCCCATGTGTCCGTAAGCAGCAGTTTCGCTATAGATTGGGTTTCTTAATTTCAAACGTTGTTCGATGAAGTAAGGACGCATATCAAAGATAGCTTCTACTTTTTTAGCGATTTCACCGTTAGTTAAGTTTACTTTAGAAGTTCCGTAAGTTTCAATAAAAATTCCCATTGGCTCAGCAACACCAATTGCGTAAGAAACCTGAACTAAGATTTCGTCAGCAACACCGGCAGCAACTAGGTTTTTAGCAATATGACGAGTTGCATAAGCAGCACTTCTATCCACTTTACTTGGATCTTTTCCAGAGAATGCACCACCACCGTGAGCACCTTTTCCGCCGTAAGTATCAACGATGATTTTTCTTCCTGTCAAACCAGTATCTCCGTGAGGTCCTCCAATAACGAATTTTCCTGTTGGATTGATGTGGTAGTTGATTTTATCGTTGAATAAATGAGCGTGCTCTGGGTTTTTAGCGATAATTCTAGGAATCAAGATTTCGATAATATCTTTTTTGATTTTAGCCAACATTTCAGCTTCTGTATCAAAATCATCGTGTTGAGTTGAAATTACAATCGCATCAATACGAGTTGGTTTATTATCGTCGCTATATTCTAAAGTAACCTGAGATTTAGCATCTGGGCGTAAATACGTGATTTCTTTGTTTTCGCGTCTTAAGATTGCTAACTCTTGTAATAATTTATGAGATAGATCAAGTGCCAATGGCATGAAGTTTTCAGTTTCGTTTGTAGCGTAACCAAACATCATTCCTTGGTCTCCAGCACCTTGTTCTTCTGGCTTAGCTCTGTCAACACCTTGGTTAATATCTGCAGATTGCTCGTGAATAGCTGAAAGAATTCCACAAGAATTCGCTTCAAACATATATTCACTTTTAGTGTATCCAATTCTTTTGATTACATCGCGAGCGATTTGCTGAACATCAAGATAAGTATTCGATTTTACTTCACCTGCTAAAATCACCTGACCTGTTGTAACTAATGTTTCACAAGCTACTTTTGAGTCAGCGTCAAATGCCAAAAAGTTGTCAATTAATGCATCCGAAATTTGATCTGCAACTTTGTCTGGATGCCCTTCACTAACAGATTCTGACGTAAATAAATAAGCCATAATAATGTAATAATAATATATTAGTTTTTTTAAAAATTAAGCAGAGAAAGTAATTGCTAAAAAGGGCTAAAGGAGAGTTTCTGCTTTAGCATTTTTTACTACTGAAATGAATCTTTCAGCATTCATAACGAAACCATTTCATTATGAAGAGGTTGCAATCAGTTCAAATTTTTCCTCTGTTTCGGGTGCAAAGGTATGAAACCATTTTGATTTGCAAATTAAAGTTCAACTTTTTTTATTTTTTCTAGCAGAAATTTAACAATAACATACTATTTTGATAGGGTAATAGAAAATATTTGGTTTTTTGTTTGGTCGATTAAAAAATAGTTTGCAACTTTGCCCCGTTAAAACAAAAGAAACAAATGAAATTTACAGTTTGCAATATGATGTCTTGTAAGATGCCGGAGTTCTCCGCAGAGACACTATTGTAAAATATTTTTCAAAATATATAAATAGAACCTCTGCAGAACCGCAGAGGTTTTTTTTATTCAAAAAATAAAAGCTGTAAGATTTTTTTTAAGCCAAAAACACTAATTAATCAGTAAAGAAGAAATGAAGAAAAATGTACTAATCGTTTTAGGTCTTGTGACATTTTCAGGACTTTATGCTCAGGACAATAAAAAAGAGCAGGATAGTTTAAAAAACAACGAACTGTCTGAAGTTACTATTATTGGATCAAGAAGTAAAAACAGAGTTAAAACAGATGTACCAGTTCCGGTTGATGTTTTTAACGTATCCGAAATAACAAAAGGAGCACCGCAAACGAGCGTAACTCAGATTTTAAATTATGTTGCTCCATCATTTACGAGTAACCCAACATCTACAGCAGATGCAACAGACCACGTTGATCCCGCACAATTAAGAGGATTAGGACCAGATCAGGTTTTAATTTTAGTAAACGGAAAAAGAAGACATACCAGTGCTTTGGTAAACATAAACGGATCGCCAGGAAGAGGATCTGTCGGAACAGATTTAAATGCGATTCCGTCTTTTGCTATAGAAAGAATTGAAGTTTTAAGAGATGGAGCTGCAGCGCAATATGGTTCTGATGCAATTGCAGGAGTTATTAATATTGTTCTGAAAAAGAATGCTAATTATCTAACAGGGGGAATTCAGTATGGAGCCAATCTATCTTCAGGATCAAATAATTTTGAAGGAGGAGCAGACGGACAAACTGCCCAAATCGATTTAAACTACGGAACTTCATTAGGCAAGCCAGGAAGTTTCTTAAATATTACAGGAACTGCGGTAACTAGACAAGCAACAAGTCGAGCAGGAATTAGAAGCAATGCCATTTTTAATGCTTACAATGCGGTCGAAAATAGAGCGGCGCAAGATGGAGTAGAGATTAACTCGCTATTTAGCAACATTAATACGACCACAAATTCAGCTCAGATTTTGTCTTCTTTAAAACAGTATGCGCCACAAGTAAGCTATTTTACGACGGCACAGCAAAACGCTATTGCATCAGCATCGACAATTGCACAGATGCAAACGGCTTTAAATTTTGATGTTACTAATAATGAACTGGCTTATAGAGGTCAGCAGAGAAGTGACTATAATATGAGTGTTGGGCAGTCAGAATTGGCTGCAGGACAATTGTATTTTAATGCAAAATATCCTTTGAGCGAAATCACTTCATTATATTCTTTTGGAGGTGTTTCTTATAGAGGCGGTAAATCGTATGCGTTTAACAGATTGCCAAACGGTTCTGGAACTTTCACGCAAGTGTATGAAAATGGATTCTTGCCAGAAATTGAATCAAAAATTTTAGATGCTTCTGCGGCTGTTGGGGTTAACACACAATTATTTGGATTTGATACCGATTTAAGTACCAATTTAGGAACGAACTCCTTTAATTATGATGTAAATAATACGATCAATGCAACTTTAGGAACAAACTCTCCGTTTAGTTTTGATGCAGGAAAAGTTTCGTTTTTACAAAGTACAACCAATTTGGATTTTAGTAAAAAACTAGATGTTCTTTCTGGGTTGAATGTTGCTTTTGGAGGTGAATTCAGATACGAAAATTATCAGATTAAAGCAGGAGAAGAAGCTTCTTACGGATTGTATGATGTAAACGGAAATTTAGTTTCAGGAATTTTGCCAAGCAATTCACCATTAATTGTAACTGACTTTTTCGGAAACAAACGTGGAGCAGGAGCACAAGGATTTTCAGGATTTCAGCCTTCTGATGCTAAAGAAAAAGACAGACAAAGTGGAGCGGCTTACGTTGATTTAGAATTGAATGCTACAGAAAAATGGCTTATAAATGGAGCAGCACGTTATGAAAACTATTCAGATTTTGGAAATACAGTTACATTCAAACTGGCTTCTCTTTTAAAACTAAATGACAACATCAATTGGAGAATTTCTGGACAAACAGGTTTTAGAGCGCCTTCTTTACAGCAAAGATATTTTGAATCAAGTTCAACACAATTTATAAACGGTGCTCCATATCAAGTTGGTTATTTTACCAATGATTCGCAAGCGGCAAAAAGCATTGGAATTGAAAGTTTAAAGCCAGAAAAATCAAAAAGCATCAGTACAGGATTTACATTCAAAATTCCTGAAGCTAACATAACCATTGCAACTGATGCTTATTTTACAAGAATCAACGACAGAATTGTACTGTCTGGACAATATTCAAGACCAACAGATGCACAGATAGCGGCGGCAACTTCTCCAGAACAAGCTGAGGCATTGACTTTATTTCAGCAGGCATTTGATTTAAAAGGAGTAGAAAGAGCTTCGTTTTGGACAAACGGAATCGATTCTGAAACAAAAGGAATTGATCTAGTAATTTCTCAAAAATATGATGTAATTCAGGATTTCACAATTAGAAACGATTTTGCCCTAAGCTTTAATGAAACTAAAAGAGTAGGAGATTTGCATATTCCGCAATCTATAGTGAATGCTGGGGGTGAGCCTTATATTTATTCTTTCTTTCCAGAATCAAGCCGAGTATATTTAGAAGAAGCTATTCCAAAATTGAAAGCCAATTTGATGACCACTTTCAATATTAAAAAACTGGATATTTATTTAAGAAACAGCTATTTTGGAAAAGTTACCGATCCAGGAGCAACAGATGTTAATCTAGACGGATTTTCTTCTGTATACGAACATCCAGAATACAGCGCAAAATTGGTTACCGATTTATCTTTGGGATATCAGATCAACGAACATTTGAGAGCAACAATTGGAGTTAATAATATAGGAGATGTTTATCCAGACAGAAATAATCCTGCAACTCCAGCCTTTACAAATACAACTCCAACTTTGTCGCCAGCGCCAAGTACAGATTTGACAAATGCGAATCAGTTTGCCTATTCAAGAGCAGTTTCTCAATTTGGATTAAACGGAAGATTTGGTTTTGCTCGTTTAAGCTTTAAATTTTAATTAAAATAATTTCTTTCAAGCCTTTTAAATAAAGGTTTGAAAGGAATTTCAAAAAAAAATAATATAAAACTTCCATTTTAATTTGGTCGTTAAAAAAATACTTATTAAATTTACTATATAGAATTAGTCGAGTTTAAAAAAAATAGTCAAATTCAATTTTTAAATAAAATGAAAACAATAGCAAAAAGAAATATGATGTGTTGTGAGATGATGCAAATGTGCATCCCAATTTGCTGTTGCCAAAAGTGAAAGAGACAATCTTTGTTATAGTTAAACTATAAGCCCTTTTGGTCGCCATCCGAAAGGGCTTTTTTATTTCCAACATTTTAAATTTTAAATCATGAATACACTAGATATAAATACAATCGCATTTCAATACTTATTAAGAAATAATAATTCGGAAGAATCATCAACTGAAACTTTAAAATATGATCCTGCGCTACAGATAAAAACGAAGAAATCATTATTGTTTCATCTATATGATCTTGAAGAAGAAGCTGAAGATATTTTAGCTTAAATCAATAACAATAACAATAACAATAACAATATATAAACGTATTAACAATACCTAAAAAACTAAGAAATCATGAGTACACAAAAATTTGCAACAAACGCATTACACGCAGGACATGACGTAACTAAAAACGCAGGAACTAGAGCCGTGCCAATTTACCAGACATCATCATACGTATTTAACAATGCAGATCATGCGGCCAATTTATTTGGTCTTGCCGAAGCCGGATTTATATATACAAGATTAAACAACCCAACAAATGATATTCTAGAACAGCGCTTGGCAGCACTAGAAGGCGGAATCGGAGCTGTGGTTACAGCTTCGGGAGCATCTGCAATTTCAACAACTTTATTGACTTTGCTAAAAGCAGGAGATCATATCGTGGCTTCAAACAGTTTATACGGCGGAACGTATAATCTTTTAAAAGTTACATTGCCAAGATTAGGAATCACAACCACATTTGTAGACCCGTCAAAGCCTGAAAATTTTACAAAAGCGGCAAAAGAAAATACAAGAGCTTTCTTTGTTGAATCTCTTGGAAATCCAAAATTAGACGTATTAGATTTAAAAGCAATTTCGGCAGAAGCCAAAGCATTCAAAGTGCCATTTATAGTAGATAATACAGTTGCGACACCTTATTTATTAAACCCGATTAAATATGGTGCCGATATTGTAATTCATTCCTTAACTAAATATATCGCAGGAAACGGAACTTCATTAGGAGGCGTTATCATTGATGCTGGAAACTTTGATTGGGCAAACGGAAAATTTCCTGAGTTTACCGAGCCATCTGCAGGATACCACGGATTAGTATATCATGAAGCTTTAGGAAATGCGGCTTTTATAGCAAAAGTGCGAATTGAAGGGTTGCGTGATTTTGGTGCTGCTTTGAGTCCATTTAATGCTTTCCAGATTATTCAGGGACTAGAAACACTTCCAATCCGAATCAAAAAACATAGTGAAAATGCTTTGGCTCTGGCTGAATGGCTAGAAAAACAAGATGAGGTTGTCTGGGTAAATTATCCAGGTTTAAAATCGAGTAAATATAATGATCTGGCTAAAGAATATCTTCCAGAAGGACAAAGCGGAATTATCACTTTCGGATTAAGAGGAGGTTTTGATGCGGCTAAAAAAGTGGTAGATGACACGAAGTTATTCTCTTTATTAGCCAATATCGGTGACACAAAATCACTGATTATACATCCTGCAAGCACTACACACCAGCAGTTGACAGAATCGGAGCAAATAGAAACAGGGGTTTCTAAAGATTTAATTCGTCTATCTGTGGGAATTGAAGATATCGAAGATTTAATTGCAGATCTGCAAACTGTTTTTGAGAGCGTTTCGCTTTCTCAATTCAGCATCAATAAAAATTAGGTTTTTTTGTTTTTTGTTTGAAAGATTGCCTTTAGCCTATGTGCTAAAGGTAATTTTTTATGAAAAGCATCTTTATAAAATTTAAACCATATAAGGAATATAAGTGCATTTTCTAGAGACGCACCACATGCGTCTGCTTTTTGCTGCAAAACATGAAATAAACTTACATCACTTATATGGTTTCAAAAATTAAAAAATAGAAATTATGTCAAAGCTTAAAATAAACATTATCCTTTTCGGAATTGGTAATATCGGAAGTACTTTGATTAATCAGATTATTGAAAGTCAGGATTTTTTTCTCGAGAGCAAAAATGTCGATTTTCATTTTCCAATTATAACCAATTCGACGGTTGCTTTTTTTGAGAAAGAAGGCGTGGGTTATTCTTGGGAAACCAATTTTAGACAATTGGCAGTTCCTTTTAAGGTAGAAGATATTGTCGAATTTGCACAAGAAAACGAATTTGAAAACTTAATAGCTGTCGATGCAACAGCTAGCGATGAATTGGTGAAACATTATAATACGTTAATCAAAAACGGATTTAATATTGTAGCAGTAAATAAAAAGGCCAATACGCTCCCAATAGACTTATATAAAGAACTAAGAGCAGATCTTAAAAAGTACGACAAAGAGTTTTTGTATGAAACATCGGTTGAAACTGGAATTCCTGTTTTGCAGACCTTAAGAGATTTGTACTATTCGGGAGAAAAAATCACAAAGATTCGAGGCGTTTTTTCCGATAATCTGAGTTACGTCTTTAATAGATTTTCATCTGAAGATGTTTCGTTTTCATCTGTTTTAAAAGATGCGAGTCTTTTAGGTTTGATGAAATCAAATTTTAAAGAAGATTTGTCTGGAAATGATACTGCAAGGAAACTTCTAATATTGGCCAGAGAAATAGGAAAAGATTTTGATCTCTCAGATATTAATATAAAACCTTTTATAACCGAAGAGCATTTGGAAAAAAATGGAGTGCTCGATAAAGAGGCTGTAGATAAATCATTTAAAATTGCCAAAATCACTCAAGCAGAAAATCATGTACTCCGTTATGTAGGAGAGTTTGATGTAGAAAAAGGCACTTTAGAAGCCAAATTAATTTCGGAACCAATAGCCTCTCCAATCGGGCAATTGAAAGGTTCCGATACTATTTTTGAAATTTATACCAAATCTTACGCCGATATTCCAATCGTAATTCAAAGTGCTCCGCCATGTAAACAAGCAATTTCGAGAGGAATTATAACTGATATCCTAAAAATAGTGGAACGAATTAGGACTAAGGAGGCAGTCTGGTTATAATTTTTTAGCCGAAAAAGAAAAAGGTTCTTTGATAAACTGATTTGTCAAATGGAATTATTAAGAAAAAACGAGTTTGTTTTGTAAGTTTTTTACTTGTATTATTTCGTTTTCGTTTTTGTAAGATGTTTTTTGACGTTAAAAAATTGATTTTTAACGATTTTTGTAATTAAATTCTTGAATTTAATTTGTGTAATAAAAAAAATAATTGCATATTTGTTATACCCAAAAACTACTAGAAATCAAATGAACTTAAAAGTCAACAAAATGTTTTGTGCCATTTCGGTTAAGACCGAGGTTGGGGTGTCTATTGCTTAAAAAATTGTAAGAATACAATAATAATATAGTAAGAGCCTCCCGAGAAATTTTGGGAGGCTTTTTAATTTAATACAAATGCAGAATTTAAATAAACAATATAAATCACAGATGAATAAATCCTTACAGATGAACAAGATGTTTTCTGTCGCGCTTATTTGCGCATACGTCTGTTGATACTAAAAGTATATGTGAGTGTAAAAACTTAAACCCTTTTGGTATCTGAAAAATCCAAAAGGGTTTTTTTATTCCAGAAAGCGATTTAACAAAAAGATAAACGAGAAATAAAGATTATAAAACACAACTTAACTAAAACTTAAAATCATGAGCACATTGAACTACTTAGCAGAAAAAATTTCAAATTTGAAAAACAGAAGGACAAGAAAAAATAATCCGCCACCAACAAACGAATTGGCTCATCCAAGATTCGGAATAACTGAGGCTGGAATCGCAGAGGAAGGTAAGGCAACTGGAAAAAAAGCGCCGAACTCTTTATTGTTTTTGATGTATTCAAAAGAAAATGAAACGCTTTTTATCTAAACAGAAAAGCATCATAAATTTAGGGTAAAACCTGCTTAATTTTACTGGGCATTTTTGTTCGGTAAATTTTTGCGTATAATAGTTTTTGCTAAAGTAAGTTTCAGAAATTTAACAAACACTTTTAGATAAAATTTGTTTGTTAGAGAAATTAGTAGTTAATTTGCACCGTTAAGTTCAAACACGTATTGAAATGTTATAAAGAAAGGACGAGGGATTAGACCCGATGAAGCCTTAGCAACCCTTCGGTAAAACGAAGAAGGTGCTACATTCTACCACGCCAAACGTGGAAAGATAACAACAAGATTTTTTCTAGTTAAACCTAGTTTTTCTTTCTAATATTTCCATATACAAATCAGATAATACAATAGATTTGAAATTGGAAAATATACCAAACCCTATTATAATTCAAGATTTCATCACAGAAAGTGGTGCAGCTTACCATTCTATACCTTTGCACTTTACATTGGCAGGACAGCCTTTGCATAGTGCGCCAATTGTATTGGTTAATCACGCCTTAACAGGAAATGCGCAAGTAACTGGAGAAAACGGCTGGTGGAATGACTTAATTGGCGAAGGTAAAACCATAGATACTGCTGTTTATACCATTTTAGCCTTTGATGTTCCTGGAAATGGAAGCAATTTTTTTTTAATTGAAAATTATCTTGACTTTACAGCCAGAGATGTCGCGAGAATCTTTATTGAAGGCGTAAAAGCTTTACATATTGAAAAGCTTTTTGCAGTTATCGGAGGCTCTGTAGGAGGAGGAATTGCTTGGGAAATCTTAGCTTTAGAACCTAATATAACAGAAAACCTTATTCCGATCGCGAGTGACTGGAAATCTACTGACTGGCTTATTGCCAATTGTTTTCTTCAGGAACAAATTCTAAACAATTCTTCAAAACCAATCGAAGATGCAAGAATTCATGCCATGCTTTGTTATCGTTCGCCAGAATCATTCAAAGAGAAATTCCAAAGAACAATCAATCAAGATCTTTTGATTTTTAATATCGAAAGCTGGCTGGCACATCACGGCAAAAAATTGCAGAAAAGATTCCAACTGTCTTCTTATAAATTAATGAACCAATTGCTTAAATCAATTGATATTACTAGAAATAGTGAAAGTTTTGAAAACTTGTTGTCCAAAACAAAAGCCTCAATTCATATTATCGGAATCAATTCAGATTTGTTTTTTACGGCAAAAGAAAACGTAGAAACCTATGAAGAATTGAAGAAGTTTAAAGACAATGTTTTCTACAGCGAAATTGATTCGGTTCATGGACATGACGCTTTTTTAATCGAGTACAAACAATTAGATCATTTACTTGCCGACATTTTTAAGGCAGAAACAATAAAGAAATAAAAATGAAAGTATTAAAATTTGGAGGTAAATCATTAGCAAACGGAGAAGGACTTAACAAAGTTGTTTCAATCATTTCAGATAAAGTAAATCAAGGCGAAAAAATTGCCGTTGTCGTTTCTGCACGTGGAAATGCGACAGATGAGCTTGAATTTATCTTAAGCATTGCTGCTAAAAATGGCAGTTATAAAGAATTATTAGAGAATTTTAAAAAATATCAAATATCAGATTATCCGCAAGTTGATTTGTCTGAAGAGTTTAATGTTTTAGATAAACTTTTCGAGGGTGTTAGCTTAATTGGCGATTACAGCAAAAAAATCAAAGATCAGATTTTGTCAAAAGGCGAATTGCTTTCGGCTAAATTATTGACGGCTATTTTACTAGAAAAAGGAATTCCAGCCAATTTTGTAGATACAAGAGAATTATTGAAAACGGATTCTAAATTTGGTGATGCACAGCCATTAGAACAGCTTTCTAAGAAAAACGTAGTCAATTATTTTAAAGAACATAACGGAGAAACGGTTAATATAGTTACAGGTTTCATTGGATCTAATAACAACAACGACACAACTACTTTAGGTAGAAATGGCAGTAACTATACCGCTTCGTTAATCGCAAATTATTTAAATGCTGAAGAATTGCAGAACTTCACGCACGTAGACGGAATCTACACTGCAAATCCGGATTTGGTTGCAGATGCTAAGAAAATCGAATATTTATCGTTTAATGAAGCAAATGAGTTGGCAAATTTCGGTGCGACGATTCTTCATGCTAAAACGATTATTCCTTTGTTAGAAAAGAATATTCCGTTACGAATTCTAAATACTTTCAACCACGAAAACCGCGGAACATTAATCACTTCAGATTCTTCTAAAGAAGGAATTAAAACACTTTCTGTTTTAGAAAATGTATCTCTTGTAAATCTTGAAGGACGAGGATTGCTTGGAAAAGCTGGAGTTGACGCTCGAATTTTTAAAGTAATGGGAGATAATAATATCAGTGTAAGCATCATTTCTCAAGGTTCTTCAGAAAGAGGAATCGGACTTGTGGTTGCAACTGATAAAGCAACAACAGCAGTTGTAGAATTAGAAAAAGAATTCGAAAATGACTTTTATTCTAAAGATGTAAATCAGATTACGGTTACAGATAATGTATCTGTAATTTCGATTATCGGACAGGATTTGAGCACTTTCCACAAACCATATACTGCTTTAATTAAAAATAAAATCGTCCCGATTTTGTTCAACAACACCGTAACAGGTAAAAACGTAAGTTTGGTTGTTAAAAAAGAGGAATTAAACAAAGCTTTAAATGTAATTCACGGAGAGATTTTTGGAGTTTCAAAGAAAATCAACATTGCAATTTTCGGTCACGGATTAGTTGGCGGAACTTTAATCAACCAGATTTTAGAGTCGGCTGCAGCGATTGAAAAACGTAAAGACATTAAGCTGAATGTTTTCGCTATAGCGAATTCTAAAAAATTGCTTCTAAACAAATATGGAGTGAGCAGCAATTGGAAAAATGAAATTGAAACTAAAGGAGAAGCTTACACCATCAAAGATATTATTGCTTTCGCTAATGAACATCATTTAGAAAACTTAATTGCGATTGACAATACTGCAAGCGCGACTTTCGTTGAAAACTATATTCCGCTAGTAGAAAGCAGTTTCGATTTGATTTCTTCTAACAAAGTGGCTAATACTTTGACATATGGTTTCTATAAAGAATTAAGAAAAGCTCTGGCTGAAAACCAAAAGAATTATTTATACGAAACTAACGTTGGTGCAGGTTTACCGTTAATTGATACCATTAAATTATTGCACCTTTCAGGAGAAAATATTACTAAAATTAAAGGAGTTTTCTCTGGAACATTGAGTTATTTATTCAATAATTTCTCTGCAAAAGATGCTCCGTTTAGCGAAATCTTGCAAGAAGCGATTGATAACGGATATACAGAACCAGACCCGCGTGAGGATTTATGCGGAAACGACGTGGGAAGAAAATTATTAATTTTAGCTAGAGAATTAGACTTGCAAAATGAGTTTGAAGAAATATCAATTCAGAATTTAATTCCAGAGCATTTACGTGAAGGAAGCGCTGCCGATTTCTTGACGAAATTGAAAGAATTCGATCCAATTTATGCTAAAATAAAAGCAGATCAACAGCCAAATCATGTATTGAGATACATTGGTGAATTGTCTGGAGATTTGCAAAACGACAAAGGAAATCTAGAAGTCAAATTAGTTTCAGTGCCAAAAGATACTGCATTAGGCGGATTAAAAGGTTCTGATTCTTTCTTCGAAATTTACACAGAATCTTACGGAGATCGTCCAATCGTTATTCAGGGAGCTGGTGCAGGTTCTGCGGTAACAGCAAGAGGGGTTTTCGGAGATATTTTGAGATTGTCTGATAAAGGGTAAATACGATTTTAGATTGCAGATTTTAGATTTTAGATTTTAGATTTTAGATTTTAGATTGAAATCTGAAACGAAACAAAACAAAAAAATAACAACACAATGAAAGTAACTTTAAACAGAGTAAATGACGCATTTCATTTCAAAGTAAAAAATGAACGCGGCCACGTAGTTGACGTTGACAGCAGAGCCGAATTTGGCGGAAGCGATTTAGGAGCAAGCCCAATGGAATTGGTATTAATGGGTGTTGCAGGTTGCAGCGCTATTGATATGATTTCAATCTTGAAAAAACAGCGTCAGGAAATCACTTCTTTTAATGCTGAGGTTGAAGGAACTCGTGTACAAATCGAAGAAGCAAAACCTTTTAAAGAAATCGACGTGGTTTTCTATTTAGAAGGAGAAATCAACCCTGAAAAAGCGAAAAAAGCAGCGCAGCTTTCTTTTGAGAAATACTGCTCAGCGGCCAAAACAGTCGAACCAACAGCAACAATTAGCTACAAAGTTGTCTTGAATAACGAAGCTTTGTAAATTAGATAAATTGTCAATTTGGGAATTAGAAAATGCTCAGATTGCACATAAATAATTGACTTGTTTAAGTTTAGATTTCAGTTTTAAAACTTGTAACCTGAAACTTGACACGAGGCTGGAAGCCGAACTGGCGAAGCAAACAAAAAAAACAAAAAAGCAACACAATGAATACAGAAGAATTTGGTTTTGAAACACAAGCCATTAGAACACAATTAGAAAGATCTCAATATTTAGAACATTCGGTGCCTTTGTACCTTTCATCAAGCTTCGTTTTTGAAGATGCAGAAGACATGCGAGCTTCTTTTACAGAAGAAAAAGAAAGAAATATTTACAGCCGTTTTAGCAATCCGAACACTACAGAATTTGTAGACAAAATCTGCAAAATGGAAGGTGCTGAATCTGGTTATGCTTTTGCAACCGGAATGGCAGCAGTATATTCTACTTTTGCAGCTTTGTTAAATTCTGGAGATCATATTGTTTCTGCTAGCAGTGTTTTTGGTTCTACTCACGCTTTGTTTATGACTTATTTCCCAAAATGGAATATCGAAACTTCTTATTTCGAAATCAGCAAGCCTGAGACAATCGAGAGTTTTATTAGACCAAACACCAAAATATTATACGCCGAATCGCCAACAAATCCTGGAGTAGATGTTATCGATTTAGAATTGCTTGGAAATATCGCTAAAAAACACAACTTGATTCTAATTATCGACAACTGTTTTGCAACACCATATTTACAGCAGCCAATTAAATTTGGAGCACATTTGGTTATCCATTCAGCAACAAAATTAATCGACGGACAAGGACGTGTTTTAGGAGGAGTAACAGTTGGAGATGCAGAATTAATTAGACAGATTTATTTATTCTCTAGAAATACTGGGCCAGCTTTAGCGCCGTTTAATGCCTGGGTTTTGTCAAAAAGTTTAGAAACTTTGGCTGTTCGAGTAGACAGACATTGCGAAAATGCTTTAAAAGTAGCTGAATTTTTAGAAAGCCATCCAAATGTAAACAGTGTAAAATATCCGTTCTTGAAATCTCATCCGCAATACGAAATTGCTAAAAAACAGATGAAAGCAGGTGGAAACATCATTGCATTTGAAATCAAAGGCGGAATCGAAGCAGGAAGAAAATTCTTGAACAGCATTAAACTTTGCTCATTATCTGCAAATATTGGCGATACAAGAACCATTGTTACGCACCCGGCTTCTACAACACACAGCAAATTATCCGAAGAAGATCAGTTGGCGGTTGGAATCACACAAGGTTTAGTTCGTGTTTCTGTTGGTTTAGAAACGGTTGAAGATGTAATTGCTGATTTAAAACAAGCACTTTCTTAATTAAAGGTTTTTTAGATTCCTGAATTATATTAATGACGATTTTTAACTGTAAATTTATTACTGTTAAAAATCGTCATTCTTTTTAATGGTTGTTGATGTAAAAAGTATATTTTTGTTGTGAATCAACAAAATATATTTAGTAAAAACACCAATTAGCATATGAGCAACTCTACTTACATTCTTGATGATAAATTATTAGCTTCTAGTGGAGCACGTTTTTTAAATTATATTCTAGATCTATTATTTTTTTTCATTGTCTTTATGATGATTATTTTTTTTCTCGGCATTTTAATTGGCTTAGGATTTACAGATTTGGGAATTTGGATGGACAATTTGGGAGATTTTGGATGGAATATTATTGCAATTGTTATTTCGCTTACGTATTATCTGGTAATGGAAGGACTGTTTGCAAGATCGATTGCAAAATTTATCACTGGAACTGTAGTAGTTGATGAAAACGGACAAAAACCTGATTTTGCCACTATTTTTAAGAGAAGCTTATGCCGTTTTATTCCGTTTGATGCACTCACTTTTTTAGGAGGATCAAGAGGATGGCATGATTCTCTTTCTCACACTTATGTAGTTAACAAAAAAGCTTTGGAAGAAGAAATGAGAATGTTTCAAGAATTCAATTTAATTGGAATTAACGAAGTAATTTGATAGAATTAGTAGAATTTAACTATCTAACTATTATTTTTCTCATTTAAAAAGCCTATTTTTGTTGCAGAATAATATGGAATTGTTCATTTTAGGAAAATCTAAAATCTAGATTCTATAATCTAAAATATAAAATAGTGCTTTCAAAGAAAACAAAATACGGAATTAAAGCTTTAACTTATTTAGCTAGACGTGAGAATAATGAGCCTGTACAAATTGCAGAAATTGCAAAAAGCGAGCATATTTCAATTAAATTTTTAGAAAGTATTTTGTTGCTTCTGAGAAATTCTGGTTTTCTGGGGGCTAAAAAAGGAAAAGGCGGAGGTTATTATCTGATAAAAGACCCAAAAGATATCAGTATGGCAAAGGTTTATCGAATTTTGGAGGGGCCAATTGCATTGCTTCCATGTGCAAGTCATAATTTCTACGAAAGATGCGATGATTGCGATGATGAATCAACTTGCGCAGCACGCCGATTAATGACTGAAGTTCGAGATAATACCCTTAAAATATTAGAAAGCAATTCTTTAGCAGATATTGCTTTTTAATTTTTCACTATATAAGGAATATAAGTTCAGCAAAAAAACTTTACACAAAGTCTAACATGAACTTATATTTCTAATACTGTGTTTAAAAGCTTATTTAAAATATTAATTTATATCCAGCCAAGAAGAGCATTACCGCAATAGCATTTCTAAGAAACTGATCTGGCACTTTCCCGCTAAGCATACTTCCCATATAAATCCCTGGAAGCGATCCCATTAGTAATTGTCCTAGTAAGCTTAAATCTAGATTTCCCATAGAAGCATGTCCGATTCCGGCAACTAAAGTTAACGGAACAGCATGTGCGATTTCAGTTCCAACCAATCGAGGTGTTGGTAATAGAGGATATAAGAAAAATAAAGTTACGGTTCCTAATGCGCCTGCTCCAATAGAGGTTAAGGTTACAGTTGCTCCTAATAAAACGCCAATTCCAATCGTCAGCATATTTTGTGTAGTACTTTCGCTGTGGAATTTATCGCCAGCATGTTTTTGAGAAAATTTCAAAAGCTTTTTTTTGAATATAATGGCCACAGAGGTAAATAGTAATGCCCAGCCCAAACTATATTTAATGACGCGATTTATAGTTTCGATGTCGGTTTTAATGCTGTTTAAAATCCACAAAGTCAGCAATGCAGCGGGAACACTCCCTAAAGTTAGCCAGCCTGTAATTTTCCAGTTGATGTTTCCTTTTTTATTGTGTACAAATATTCCTCCGGCTTTAGTAAAAGCGGCATAAAGTAAATCGGTTCCTACTGCTGTTGTTGGGGGGATATTAAAGTATAATAAAATGGGGGTCATTAAGGAACCGCCGCCAACTCCAGTTAATCCTACAATGAAACCAACAGTTAATCCGGCAATTACAAGACCTATTTGAAAATCCATGCTAAAAAATTTGGCGCTAAAATACAATATTTTTATAATAATCCTATCGATTTTATAGAGATTAAAAAATGTATTTAACAAACAAATGTTTTTGACTCATAAATTGTTGGAATATCTTGAAATACGGCCTTATTTGTGAAATTATACTGCAAAATTCTTAAAGCTCTATTTTAGAACATAATAAATGAAGGTTTTAGGGTTTAAAAAAATAATAATATTGCTTTGTAATTTAGAAATAAGTAGTATTTTTGCAAAGTAATCTACTAACCCGATAGGGTAATGGGTTTGAAACAAATTTAAACATGTTAAATATGGAGAAAGAACTGAAAATAAATAGTGCTGATTCTTTTAAGGAAAAGCTTTGGATTGGAATTCCTGTTGTTTTACTAGTAGGTTTATTATCTGTTTTAATATATAATCATCACGCAGAATTTACGTGGGATGGATTTGTGAATGGTTTTAATGCGGAGTTTTTAGTGTTTTTGGCCATTGGAGTTTTTGCTCAATTGGTTGATGGTACTTTAGGAATGGGTTACGGAGCAACTTCAACGTCATTTTTATTGGCTTACGGAGTGCCACCAGTTGTAAGTAGTACAGCAGTTCACGTTTCAGAAATGTTTACAACGGGTGCATCTGCACTTTCGCATCATCGTTTCGGAAACATTAATAAAAAACTGGTAAAGCATTTATTGATTCCCGGAGTTTTAGGCTCGATTACAGGAGCTTACTTATTGTCTGATGTAATTGATGGCGACGTTATTAAGCCTTTTATTGCAGTTTATATGATGATTTTAGCAATTGTTATTATCAGAAAGGCATTGAAAAAGAGTATAGTAAAAAAGAAAACTAAAAAATTGGGCGCTTTAGCTGTTTTTGGCGGATTTATGGATTCTGTTGGAGGCGGAGGTTGGGGGCCAATCGTAACTTCGACTTTATTAGGAAGAGGAAGAAACCCAAGATATACAATTGGTTCAGTAAACGCTGCTGAATTTGCGATTTCATTTGCAAGCGGTATCACCTTTATGCTTTTTGGAGGAATCCACGGCTGGCAGGTGATCATCGGATTGATTTTAGGAGGAGTCGTTTCAGCGCCTTTGGCAGCTTATTTAGTAAATAAAATCAAGAGAAAACCAATGATGGTTGCCGTTGGGATTCTAATTATAATATTGAGTTTAAAAACATTATCTAAATTATTGTAAAGATAATTTTAGAAAGGAAAAGATTTATGAGTGCGATTATTGTACAAGAATTATTAGAGAAAACTAAAAATCTTTCGCTTGACGAAACCTTAGTTTTTTTAGCAAAAGAATTTCCGGGAAAAGTCATTTTTTCGACTTCTTTTGGACAAGAAGATCAGGTAATTACCGATTTAATTGCAAAAAGTGATACAGATATTAAGGTGTTTACTTTAGATACAGGAAGATTATTTCAGGAAACGTATGATGTTTTTCATAAAACATTAAAAAAATACAAAAGACCGATTGAAGTTTATTTTCCAGAAGCAACTTCAGTAGAAAATCTGCTTCAGACTAAAGGGCCAAACAGCTTTTACGATTCAGTTGAAAACCGAAAAGAATGCTGTTTTATTCGAAAAGTGGTTCCGTTGAGAAAAGCTTTGGCCGGAAATTCAGTTTGGATTACAGGATTAAGAGCCGAACAATCAGAAAACAGACAAGATTTAAGTTTGTTTGAATACGATGGAAACTTCGAAATCATCAAATTCAATCCGTTATTAAAATGGACTTTAGAAGAAGTTGAAATATATCTTTCAGAAAATAATGTTCCACAAAATGCTTTACATAAACAAGGTTTCGTAAGTATTGGATGCGCGCCATGTACCAGAGCGATTTTCCCTGGAGAAGATATTAGAGCTGGAAGATGGTGGTGGGAATCAAGCCATAAAGAGTGCGGGCTGCATAGTGCTAAGAAAGAATAGATAGAAGAAAGAAGCAAGAGGCAAGACTTTTTTAGAGAATAGAAAATAGATTATAGAATAAAGAGTGGAGATTTTTAGATCAGGCAAACTTGAAACTTAAAACTTGAAACTAAAAAATATCAAACAAAAAAACAATGAGTTCAGTATTAAAAACAAACGCTTTAGAGAGTGAAGCGATATACATTTTCAGAGAAGTAATTTCACAGTTTGACAAACCGGTTTTACTTTTCTCAGGAGGAAAAGATTCTATTACGTTAGTGCGTTTGGCGCAAAAAGCATTTTTCCCTGCTAAGATTCCGTTTCCTCTTTTGCACGTTGATACGGGACACAATTTTCCTGAGACAATCGCTTTCAGAGATAAATTGGTAGAAGAGTTAGGTTTAGAGTTGATTGTTCGTAATGTTCAGGATGCTATTGATGAAGGAAAAGTGGTGGAAGAAACTGGAAAATATTCTAGTAGAAACAGTTTGCAAACAACAACACTTTTAGATGCAATTGAAGAATTTAAGTTTGATGCTTGTATTGGGGGTGCGCGTCGTGATGAAGAGAAAGCGCGAGCTAAAGAACGTATTTTCTCTGTTCGTGATGATTTCGGACAATGGGACGAGAAAAATCAAAGACCTGAATTGTTTGATATTTTAAATGGAAAAATTGAAAATGGACAAAACGTTCGTGTTTTCCCAATTTCAAACTGGACAGAATTAGATGTTTGGAGTTATATCGAGAAAGAAAAAATCGAGATTCCATCAATCTATTTCTCACATAAAAGAAAAGTTTTTTTGAGAGACGGTTTAATCTGGTCGCATTCTCCTTTTGTGTACCAAGAAGAAGACGAACAAATCGAAGAAAGAATTGTTCGCTTCAGAACCGTTGGAGATATGAGCTGTACAGCAGCAGTTGAATCTTACGCAGCAACAATCGAAGAGGTTGTGGGCGAAATCAGATCATCAACCATTTCTGAAAGAGGCGCCAGAATCGACGACAAACGTTCTGAAGCTGCAATGGAAAAAAGAAAACAACAAGGATATTTTTAATTGATAATTAATAATTAACAATTGATAATTAAAAAGTAGAATCAAAAAAACAAAAACATACAGATTTATAAGTTTCGAGAGAACATGAAACCTGAAACTTTAAACCTGAAACAATATATAAGATGGACGTTTTAAAAATAGCAACAGCAGGAAGTGTAGATGACGGAAAAAGTACTTTAATCGGAAGATTATTGTACGATACAAAATCGTTGACAACTGATAAAATAGAAGCAATCGAAAAAAGCAGTAAACAAAAAGGATACGATTACCTTGATTTTTCCTTGGCAACTGACGGACTAGTAGCAGAAAGAGAGCAAGGAATTACGATTGATGTTGCACACATTTATTTTTCGACTGCAAAGAAAAGTTACATTATTGCCGATACTCCTGGACACGTAGAATACACTAGAAACATGGTTACAGGAGCTTCGACTTCTCAGGTTTCTATCATTTTGATTGATGCCAGAAAAGGCGTTATTGAGCAAACATACCGTCACTTTTTCATCAACAATTTATTGAGAGTAAAAGAAGTAATCGTGGCCATCAACAAAATGGATCTGGTTGATTACTCAGAAGAGGTTTTCAATAAAATCAAAGCTGATTTTGAGGCTTTAAATGCAAAAAGTACTTTCAAAGAGCAAAACGTAAGCTATATTCCGTTAAGCGCGATCAATGGTGGAAACGTGGTTGATAAATCAGAAAATATGCCTTGGTACGAAGGACAAACGGTTTTAGAGCATTTAGAAGGATTGCATTCTCATGATGTTTACGAAGCAGGAAAAGCGCGTTTTCCAGTTCAGACCGTTATTCGTCCAAAAACAGAAGAATACCACGATTTCAGAGGATACGCTGGAAAATTGTACGGAAACTCTATTAAAGTTGGAGATGCAGTTACAGTTCTTCCATCGTTAACAGAATCAAAAGTATCTAAAATTCACTTTTTCGATAAGCAATTTGATGAAGCTACAGCAGGTTCTTCAATTACAATCGAATTAGAAAATGATATCAATGTAACGAGAGGTGATATGATTGTAAAATCAGATGAGCTCCCAAAAATTGAAAAAGATATTACGACAACAGTTTGCTGGATGGACAGCAAAAAACTCGTTCCAGGAACAAAATACTTGGTACAACATAATACAAACAGAGTTTTAGCAAAAGTAGAAAGCATTAAAAATACTATTGCAACAGATTATTCAGGAACAACTCCGGCAACACAATTAGCAATTAACGAAATCGGAGAAGTGAGCATCAAATTAAGCAAACCGTTATATTTTGATCCGTACAACGAAAACAAATCAAACGGAGCTTTCATCTTAATTGATACAGCAACAAACACAACAGCAGGAGTAGGGTTTATTCGATAATTGATCGTAAATGGTTTTGGTTGATAGTTATCTGCCAGCAAACCAACAACCAGCAACTGACAACCAAAAACTAAAAAGAAATGGAAAGTTTTAGAACAGAAATAGAAAATCCGGTAGTTCAGAAGGAGATTATCGAATTAGAAAAAAAGATTCACTTATTCCGCGGAGGAAAAATTGATGATGAGCGTTTTCGTAGTCTTCGTTTGGCTCGTGGAATCTACGGTCAGCGTCAGGAAGGTGTTCAGATGATTCGTATCAAATTGCCTTATGGTAAAGTAACCAGCGAGCAGTTGAGAAGAATTACAGAGGTTTCAGATAAATATTCAACAGGCCGTCTGCATATTACAACACGTCAGGATATTCAGATTCACTACGTGAGTTTAGACAGAACACCTGAGCTTTGGTCAGAATTAGCAAAAGACGATATTACATTGCGTGAAGCATGTGGTAATACAGTTAGAAATATTACAGGAAGTGAATTGGCAGGAGTTGACGTAAACGAACCATTTGACGTTACGCCTTATGCGCACGGGATGTTCCAATACTTATTAAGAAACCCAATCTGTCAGGAAATGGGGCGTAAATTCAAAATTGCGTTCTCTTCTTCAGACGAAGATACGGCTTTGAGCTATTTGCACGATTTAGGATTTATACCGAAAATTAAAGACGGACAAAAAGGTTTCAAAATCATGTTTGGAGGAGGTTTAGGATCTCAGCCAGCACATGCAGAATTGCTTTCAGAGTTTGTTCCAGTTAACCAAATTATACCAACGGCAGAAGGAATCATCCGTATTTTTGACAGATATGGAGAACGTGCTAAAAGAATGAAAGCACGTATGAAATTCTTAATCAAAGAAATCGGGAAAGATGCCTTTTTAGAATTGGTTGAAAATGAGAAAAAAGCGATTGCTTTTGAAACATATGAAATCGACACCACTGCTTTTGAAGGGCCAATTGCAGAACCAGTTTTAGAAGTTCCGCAAGTTACAATTGAAGATACAGAAGCGTATGAAGCGTGGAAAAAATCGAATGTAATTAAGCAAAAGCAAGAAGGTTATTACGCTATTGGAATCAAAGTTTTATTGGGAGATTTTTACACTGATAAAGCAAGATTATTAGCCGATTTAATTAAAAATTACGCAGCAAACGAATTACGTTTTTCATTGCGTCAAAATATTGTAATACGTCACGTAAAAGAAGAGAATCTTCCTTTCTTTTATCAAGAATTAGCCAAACTTGACTTTGTTCATTTAGGATATAATTCAGTTGGAGATATTACGGCATGTCCGGGTACAGATACTTGCAATTTGGGGATTGCAAGTAGTACCGGTATTGCAGAAGAATTAGAAAGAGTTTTAAAAACAGAATATCCTCAGTATTTAAACAACCGTGAAATCGAAATTAAAATTTCAGGCTGTATGAATGCTTGCGGGCAGCATAATATGTCTGCAATTGGATTCCAAGGAATGTCTATCAACTCAGGAAAATTAGTAGCTCCGGCTTTACAAGTTTTGTTAGGAGGAGGAAGATTAGGAAACGGAGAAGGACGTTTTGCTGATAAAGTAATCAAAATTCCTAGCCGTAGAGGGCCAGAAGCATTACGCACTATTTTAAATGATTTTGATGCTAATGGAAATGGAGAAAAATTCCTGAATTATTACGATTCAAAAGGAGAAAAATACTTCTACGAAATTTTAAAACCATTATCTGATGTTACCAATTTAACGGAAGCTGATTTTGTAGATTGGGGTAACGCGGACAATTACGTAAAAGCAGTTGGAGTTGGAGAATGTGCCGGAGTTGTGATCGATTTAGTAGCTACATTATTGTTTGAAGCTAAAGAAAAATTGATTTTGGCTCAGGAATCTTTCGATGAGAAAAAATGGTCAGATGCGATTTACCATGCTTACGCCGGATTTGTAAACGGTGCAAAAGCTTTACTATTGGCAGAAAACCAAAAAACAAATAATCACGCAGGAATCGTGGATTTGTTTGATACTGTTTTTATTGATACTAATAAAATCGAATTAAACTCAACTTTTAAAGACTTGGTTTACCAAATCAATAAAAACGAACCATCTGAAGCTTTCGCTAAAGATTACATTGCACAAGCAACAGTTTTCTTTGATAAAATCGAAACTTTCAGAGCACAGGAATTAGCAAATGCATAATATAAAACCCAAAATAACTTTAGTCGGTGCAGGTCCGGGCGATCCCGATTTACTGACGCTCAAAGCTGTAAAAGCATTGGCTGAAGCTAATGTGGTTTTATATGACGCTTTGGCCAACGAAGAAATTCTAGATTACGCGCCAAAAAATGCCATCCGAATTTTTGTTGGAAAAAGAATTGGGAATCATGCTTATACGCAAGATCAAATCAATCAATTGATTGTAGATAATGCACTGACATACGGAAACGTGGTGAGATTAAAAGGTGGAGATCCATTTATTTTCGGAAGAGGTGGAGAAGAAGTTGATTTTGCAGAAAGTTTCGGAATCGAAACAATCGTAGTTCCTGGAATTTCATCTGTAGTCGCAGTTCCAGCAATTCAAGGAATTTCGATAACAAAAAGAGGAGTTTCAGAAAGCTTTTGGGTAATTACGGGAACAACTTCTGATAGAAAATTATCATCAGATGTAGCTTTAGCAGCACAATCCTCTGCCACAGTAGTGATTTTGATGGGAATGCACAAATTGTCTCAAATTATCGATTTATTTCAAAAAGAAGATAAAGGAAACTTACCTGTTGCAATCATCCAAAACGGAACAACAGCTGAAGAAAAAGTTGGCGTAGGCACAGTCGATTCGATTTTAGAAGTTGTAAAACAAAAAGAATTAGGTTCACCAGCGATTATTGTTTTAGGCGAAGTTGTCCGTGAAAGCAATAAGCTAAAAGGATTTTACGAAGAATTTCTATCAAAAGAAACCATTCGTTAAAATTGCATGTTCCTCAGGAACATTTGATTGACAACCGATTTTGTAGCGTCAGGTTTTAACCCGAAGTTTGCATTATTAATTGTTCCGTTAGGAACAACATATTGGTAACATGGAACAAAACGAATTATATCCCATATTTCTAAAGCTTCACAATTTAAATGTATTGATTGTTGGTGGAGGAAATGTAGGTCTGGAAAAGCTTTCTTTCTTGCTCAAGTCAAGTCCGAATGCAAATGTTGAGGTAGTGGCAAAAGAATTTCATTTAGAAATAAAAGTTCTGGCCGAAAAACATCCTTCGATAACATTAACAAGATCGAAGTTTAAAAAGAAAATGCTCAAAAAACGTCACATGGTAATTGCCTGTACAGACGATTTGAAAGTAAATAAAAAGGTTTACGATTTAGCGAGAAAGCGCTATTTGATTTGCAATATCGCCGATACGCCAGATTTATGCGATTATTATCTGGGCGGAATCGTAACAAAAGGAAATGTCAAAATCGCCATTTCAACAAACGGAAAATCGCCGACGACAGCCAAAAGACTTCGGGAGTTTTTCGAAGAAGTAATTCCAGAAGATATCAATCAAATGGTTGAGAATCTGAATGAATACCGAAAAACCTTAAAAGGCAATTTTGAAGAAAAGGTTAAAAGAATGAACGAGATTACCTCTTCATTAAAAAATAGAGAGTAAAAAGTTTCGGAAAGAAATTAATGATAAAAATCATTGAAAGTACAAGGATTTATTCGTTTCTTTGCGTTATTAAGAATGATTATAAACAATAACATAATGATTAAAACAGATATACTTATAATTGGAGCAGGGCCAACAGGTTTATTTGCCGTATTTGAGGCAGGATTGTTAAAATTAAAATGCCACATTTTAGATGCGCTTCCACAAGCAGGAGGGCAACTATCAGAGTTATATCCAAAAAAGCCAATTTATGATATTCCTGGATTCCCAGAAGTTTTAGCCGGAGACTTAATCGACGGATTAATGGAGCAAATTAAGCAATTTGAGCCAGGATTTACTTTAGGAGAACGTGCAGAAACAATCGATAAGCAAGAAGACGGAACTTTCATTGTAACCTCAAACAAAGGGACTAAATTCCACGCGCCGGTTATCGCAATCGCGGGAGGTTTAGGAAGTTTCGAACCTCGTAAGCCACTTATTGAAGATATCGAGTTTTATGAAGATAAAGGAGTAAAATACTTCATTAAAAATCCTGAGAAATTCAGAGATAAAAGAGTTGTTATTGCAGGAGGAGGAGATTCAGCATTAGACTGGTCAATTTTCTTAGCAAACGTAGCTTCAGAAGTAACTTTGATCCACAGAAGAAACGAATTCAGAGGAGCTCTTGATTCAGTAGAAAAAGTACAGGAATTAAAATCAGCAGGAAAAATTAAATTAATTACTCCGGCTGAAGTTATCGGAATCAACGGTGCAGAGCACGTAGAATCTTTGGACATCGAAGAAAATGGAGCACACCGTAAAATCGAAACGGATTATTTTATTCCACTTTTCGGATTAACACCAAAATTAGGTCCAATCGGTGACTGGGGATTAGAAATCGAGAAAAATGCTATCAAAGTAAACAATGCATTAGATTACCAAACTAACATTCCGGGAATCTTCGCAATTGGAGACGTAAATACATACCCAGGAAAATTAAAGTTAATCCTTTGCGGTTTCCACGAAGCCACTTTAATGTGTCAGGCCGCTTACCAAATCATCAATCCAGGTAAAAAATATGTATTGAAATATACAACAGTTTCTGGAGTTGATGGTTTCGACGGAACTCGTAAAGAAGCTCCAAAAGCAGTTGTGAAGGCGATTGTCTAAGACGCTAAGATTCTAAGACGCTAAGATTTATATAGAAGCTCAAACTTTTAGTTTGGGCTTTTTTTTATTACCATGAATAATCCCAGAGAGATGAAATATTTGTAGAAAAGAAATTATTCGTTTTGCAAAAGAGCTCCAGCGGAGCGACATATATGTCGCTCCGCTGGAGCTTTTGTGTTATGCTCATTGTTTTTCTATAAATATTATGCTCCTCCGGAGCTAAAAGGCACAGGCAAAAACACAATGAAAATCTTAAACATTTTTTATAAACACAAAACACATAAAAAAATATAGCCAGTGGTTTCAACCACTGGAAGACAACGAATAAACGCATCGCATAATCACAATACGTTCCCGCGGTTGAAACCGCGGGCTATATTTGAAAAACAGAAACTAAAAAAAACTTAGAAACTTAGAATCTTAGAGTCTCAGCATCTTAAAAAAAACATTTGCAAATCGAATTGCCATTTCATACCTTTGCACTGTTCTTAAAATTATTGTTAGTTATCACGAAAGGCGGAGGGACAGACCCAATGAAACCTTAGCAACCCTTTACCATAAAGAAGGTGCTAAATTCTACTTTTTACTAATTTTCAAGTATTAAAGATAGATAACACAAATACATTACAAGTATTTCTCAAAACTTTTCCAGACAACGTACAATATTTACCGAAGCAATTCAGTAGAAGGAGCGAATCATTGGCGCATTTTGCAGTCAGTAGTTCCCGCTTTCGCCTATATCTCTCCATTTCATTGCGAGGATACCGGCTCAATCGGGGCTAATGAGCCAGCAATAGTGCACTTTTGGAAATAAAGTGAAAAAAGTATCCGAAGCAAACCTAACAGGTTTTTTAAAACCTGTTAGGTTTAAACTTCACAATCATAATAAAAAAACTTAGCATCTTAGAACCTTAGTATCTCAGAAGCTAAAAAAAGAGCCATGGCAATAACAATTCAAGAAGCAATAAAAAAAAATATCTTAATCCTTGACGGAGCAATGGGAACAATGTTGCAACGCTATAATTTCTCAGAAGAAGATTTCAGAGGAGAGCGTTTCAAAGATTTTCCGCATCCGTTAAAAGGAAACAACGATTTACTATCCTTAACACAACCACAAGCAATCCGCGATGTACATGCCGCTTATTTTGAAGCAGGTGCCGACATCGTAGAAACCAATACTTTCTCTGGAACAACAATCGGTATGGCCGATTATCACATGGAAGATTTGGTTTACGAGTTAAACTATGAATCGGCAAAACTTGCGCGCGAGGTTGCCGATGAGTTTACCGCAAAAAATCCAGAAAAACCACGTTTCGTAGCCGGTTCAATTGGCCCGACAAACCGTACTGCAAGTATGTCGCCAGATGTAAACGATCCAGGTTACAGAGCCGTAACGTTTGACGATTTACGAATTGCGTACAAACAACAAGCAGAAGCTTTAATGGATGGTGGCTGTGATTTACTTTTAGTAGAAACCATCTTCGATACATTAAATGCAAAAGCGGCACTTTTTGCAATCGAAGAAGTAAAAGAAGAACGCAATCTTGATATTCCAATCATGGTTTCTGGAACAATTACCGATGCTTCAGGAAGAACACTCTCTGGACAAACTGTTGAAGCATTTTTGATTTCAGTTTCACATATTCCGTTATTAAGCGTAGGATTCAATTGCGCTCTTGGTGCCGATTTGTTGAAACCGTATTTGAAAACATTAGCGCATAACACAAGTTTTAATGTTTCGGCGCATCCAAATGCAGGATTACCAAACGCTTTCGGACAGTACGATGAAACACCAGAACAAACTCAAGCATTCATTAAAGAATATTTAGAGGATAATTTAATTAATATCATAGGAGGTTGTTGCGGAACAACGCCAGATCATATTCGATTAATGGCTGAGGTTGCGAAGGATTATAAGCCGAGAGTTGCGCCAGTTTTTGAGTGACGTTTCCTGCAAGGTTTTCAAAACCTTGTAGGTATGTTTTAAGAAGAAATAAAGTTCTATATCATCGGAATTTATTACATTAAAATTGTAAAAGACAATTATGAGTTTAGAGAAACAACCTTATAATGAACTTATAGATAAAATTGGCAGTTTGTTGCAACAAGGAAGGCAGCAAGCTGTAAAATCAGTCAATACAATTTTGGTGCAGACATATTGGTACGTAGGTCAGCATATTGTAGAGTTTGAGCAAAAAGGAAATGAAAAAGCTGAATACGGAAGTCAATTACTGGATACGCTTTCTAATGATTTGACACAAAAGTATGGTAAAGGTTTTGGTCGCTCGAATCTTTTTCAGATACGCCAATTTTATATCAAGTTTCAAAATATCCAGACACTGTCTGGACAATTGACTTGGAGTCATTATACAGAAATATTAAAATCAAATAATGATTTAGAATTAGGCTTTTATGCTAAACAATGTCAGCATGAGCGTTGGAGTGTAAGAGAATTAAAACGTCAAATGAAGAGTTCACTGTTTGAAAGATTAGCTTTGAGCAAAGATAAAGAAGGCGTTTTGAGATTGGCTAAAGAAGGACATGTTGTAGAAAATGCGGAAGATTTGATTAAAGACCCATTTGTACTGGACTTTTTAAATATTCCTGAACAATATCAATATTTAGAAAATGAGCTGGAAGAGAAAATTATTTCTAATCTACAGCAATTCATTATGGAAATGGGAAAAGGTTTTGCTTTTATAGGCAGACAATATCGAATGAGTATTGGTGGAAGACATTTTTATTTAGACTTGCTTTTTTATCATCGAATACTAAAATGTTTTGTTTTGGTAGATTTGAAAAGAGGCGAAATTGACCATCAGGATATTGGTCAAATGAATTTGTATCTGAATTATTTCAAAAAAGAAGAAGCAACTGAGGGAGATAATGAACCAATTGGGATTGTTTTAGGCGCACATAAAAATCATATTTTGGTTGAATATGCAACGGATAGTATAACAAATAAAGTGCTCTTGAGTAAATATCAATTGTATCTACCAGATAAAAAAACACTTCAAAATCAATTGGATAAATTGCTGGAAGAATAAAATAATAAAAATTGAAACTTGGAAAACATAAATAGTCTTATGAAACCGAGATTGCGTGAGGGATAGAAGTGAAAAGCCCACAGCCTGACGAAGGAAGAGCGAGGACTTGTAACGGATAGCCCGACCCGGAGGGGCACGCCCAAATTAAAATATTGAAAAAGAATATACCTATAAGGTTTTACAAACCTCACAGAAAAAAATAGAATAAAAAACTTAGAACCTTAGTATCTCAGGATCTTAGTAACTTTAAAAAAAAATGACAGAAAAAAGAAGAGACCTTGTATTATCAGGATTAGAACCGTTGATTATTACGCCAGAAAGTGTTTTCGTGAATGTTGGCGAGCGTACAAACGTAACAGGTTCAAGAAAATTCTTGAGATTAATCAAGGAAGAGAAATATGACGAAGCACTTGATATTGCAAGACAGCAGGTAGAAGGTGGAGCACAGATCATCGATATTAATATGGATGAAGGAATGCTTGACGGTGTTACTGCAATGACTAAATTTTTGAATTTAATCGCTGCAGAACCAGACATTTCAAGAGTGCCGATTATGATCGACAGTTCGAAATGGGAAATCATCGAAGCTGGTCTAAAAGTAGTGCAAGGAAAAAGCGTTGTAAACTCGATTTCGTTAAAAGAAGGAGAAGAAGCCTTTATTCACCACGCCAAATTAATCAAACGTTATGGAGCTGCGGCTATTGTTATGGCTTTTGATGAAGTAGGTCAGGCCGACAATTACGATCGTCGAGTGGAAATTTGTGCGCGTTCGTATGATATTTTGGTGAATAAGGTAAACTTCCCTCCGCAGGATATTATTTTCGATTTGAATATTTTCCCAGTTGCAACTGGAATGGAAGAGCATAGATTGAACGCATTGGATTTTTTTAGAGGAACAAAATGGGTTCGCGAAAACTTGCCGCATGCACATATCAGCGGTGGAGTAAGTAACGTTTCGTTCTCTTTTAGAGGAAATGACGTTGTTCGTGAAGCGATGCACTCGGTGTTCTTATACCACGCCATTAAAAACGGAATGACGATGGGAATCGTAAATCCGGAAATGCTGACGATTTACGATGATATTCCAAAAGACTTATTAGAATACGTTGAAGACGTAATTCTGGACAGACGCGACGATGCAACCGAAAGACTTTTGGATTTTGCTGAAAGTGTAAAAGGTGAAGCAAAAACAGATGAAAAAGCCGTTCAGGAATGGCGTTTAGGATCGGTTCAGGATCGTATTACACATTCATTGGTAAAAGGAATCGATACTTTTATTGAAGAAGATGTAGAAGAAGCTCGTTTGGCTGCCACAAAACCAATTGAAGTTATCGAAATCAATTTGATGGCCGGAATGAATGTAGTTGGAGATTTATTCGGAAGTGGAAAAATGTTCTTGCCACAGGTTGTAAAATCGGCTCGTGTAATGAAAAAAGCAGTTGCTTATTTATTGCCTTTTATTGAAGCAAGCAAACAAGCCGGAGATAAACAAGGAAACGGGAAAATCCTGATGGCAACCGTAAAAGGAGACGTTCATGATATTGGAAAAAACATTGTTTCGGTAGTTTTGGCTTGTAACAATTATGAGATTGTAGATTTAGGAGTAATGGTTCCTCCAGAGAAAATTATTTCGGCTGCAATCGAACATAATGTAGATATCATTGGATTAAGCGGACTGATCACGCCTTCGCTTGACGAAATGGTTTATTTGGCCAAAGAATTAGACAAACAAGATATTAAAATCCCGATTATGATTGGTGGAGCAACGACTTCGCGCGCGCATACAGCCGTGAAAATTGCGCCACAATACAGAGAAACCGTAATTCACGTAAACGATGCTTCGAGAGCCGTTACTGTTGCTGGAAATCTGTTAGATCATAATAGAAAAATATATGCGGCAGATATTCGTGCAGAATACGATTCGTTTAGAGAAACGTTTTTAAATCGTTCGAGAGATAAAAATTTCTTAACGATCGAAGATGCTCGTAAGAACAAAATGCAATTGGATTGGTCTGAATATACGCCGACTAAACCAAAAGTAATTGGCGCACAAACCATCGAAGTAGAATTGGATGTTTTGGTTCCGTATATCGACTGGACGCCATTCTTCCAGACTTGGGAATTGTACGGAAAATATCCAGCGATTTTGACTGATGAGGTTGTGGGTAAAGAAGCCACTTCTGTTTTTAATGATGCTCAGGCAATGCTGAAAGTTATTTTAGCTGAGAAAAAACTAAAAGCAAAAGGTATTTACGGAATTTTCCCTGCGAATCAGGTAAATGACGATGATATCGAATTGCGCGATGAAAACGGAAAAGTATTAGAGAAATTCTTAACGCTTCGTCAGCAGTCGCAAAAAACAAAAGGTGCTCCAAACATCGCTTTAGCCGATTTTATTCTGCCAAAAGAAAGTGGAATAGAAGATTATATGGGAGCGTTTTGCGTAACCACAGGTTTTGGTGTAGATGAATGGGCTGCTGAATACGAAAAGAATTTAGACGATTATAATTCGATTATGGTGAAAGCGCTTGCGGATCGTTTTGCTGAGGCTTTCGCCGAATATCTTCACGAGCGAGTGCGTAAAGATTTCTGGGGTTATGATAGCGAAGAATCTTTAACCAACGAAGAATTGATTAAAGAAAGTTATAAAGGAATTCGTCCGGCTCCGGGTTACCCAGCTTGTCCAGATCACTTGGAGAAGCCAACGATTTGGAAACTTTTGGATGTTGAAAAACAAATTGGAGTGAAACTAACAGAAAGTATGGCAATGTGGCCAGCTTCATCAGTTTCAGGATATTATTTTGGAAATCCGAAAAGCCGCTATTTCGGACTCGGAAAAATAAAAGAAGATCAGGTGACAGATTACGCCAAACGCCGAAATGTACCGCTTGATTACGCAATGAAATGGTTAAACCCTAATATAGCAGACTAACGAAAAAGTTATTTTGGTTTCAGGTTTCAAGTTTCAAGTTACAGTAGAGAACTTGAAACATGGAACTTGGAACTTGAAACAAAAAACAAATAATGAAAGTAACAGAACATATAGAAAGAGCCAAAGGAAAAACATTATTCTCATTTGAAATTATTCCGCCTCAAAAGGGGAAAAGCATTCAGGAATTATACGATAATATTGATCCGTTGATGGAGTTTAATCCGCCGTTTATTGATGTAACCACATCTCGTGAAGAGTACATTTACATTGATCGCGGTAACGGACTTTTGGATAAAAAACTGACTCGTATGCGTCCGGGAACGCTTGGAATTTGCGCTTCTATAAAACATAAATACAATGTTGATACGGTGCCGCATTTGCTTTGCGGTGGTTTTACTAAGGAAGAAACCGAATACATGCTAGTTGACTGTCATTATTTAGGAATCAACAACGTAATGGCGCTTCGTGGCGATGCAATGAAACATGAACAATCTTTTACACCAAAAGACGGTGGAAATCATTATGCAGTTGATTTGGTAAAACAAATCAAAGATTTAAACTGCGGACAATATCTGCATGAGGTAATTGATACTGATAATAAAGCCGATTTCTGTATTGGAGTTGCAGGTTATCCAGAAAAGCACTTAGAATCTCCTTCTTTACAATCAGACTTAAAAAGATTAAAAGAAAAAGTAGACGCAGGAGCTGATTACGTAGTAACACAAATGTTTTTTGACAATGCTAAATATTTTGCTTTCGTAGAAAAAGCAAGAGAAATGGGTATCACAATTCCAATTATTCCTGGAATTAAACCAATTGCTGTTCAAAGACATTTACAAGTTTTACCGCAGATTTTCAGAATCGATTTACCAGAAGATTTAATCGATGCAGTAGACAAATGCAAAAACAACGCTGAAATCAAACAAGTCGGAATCGAATGGGCAGTTCAGCAGTCATTAGAATTAAAAGCCGCCGGAGTTCCGTTTTTACATTATTATTCAATGGGTAAATCTGAGAATATACGCCAGATTGCAAGTCAGGTTTTTTAATTGCACACGCATAGAACTTTGTCAAAGTTTAAAACTTTGACAAAGTTGTTGAGGTCTAGTTGTCGTTCCTCGCAATGACCAACAGGCTTGGAATTTTTGTATTTTTAAATTTTGGAATTTAACTTTTACAGTCATGAAACAAGAAGAATTACAAGCCATAGCCTCTCAATTGAAACATCCATCGGGAGAAAAAGGAATTGAAATGGCCAATATGATGAACGAAACGAACATCAATATGACCAAACATTCGATTCTGAATCTCAATATTTCAAACGAAAACAGAATTTTGGAATTAGGCCACGGAAACGCAGGTCACGTAGAATTTCTGTTTGAACAAGCCGAAAAACTAAAATATTACGGACTGGAAATGTCGGAACTGATGTTTCAGGAAGCACGCCAGATTAATAGAAATTTTGTTTCTCAAAAACAGGCTTTTTTTTCAATTTATGACGGAAATACGATTCCATTTGAAGATGGATCATTCAATAAAATTTTCACTGTAAATACGATTTATTTTTGGCAAAAGCCTGAAGAATTGCTTTCAGAAATTTATAGAGTTTTAAAATCGAACGGTACTTTCTGTTTGACATTTGCCGAAGAAGATTTTATGAAAACATTGCCTTTTACACAATACGAATTTGAATTGTACAGTACACAAAAAGCGCAGGAATTAATCAAAAAATCAGAATTTAAAATCGTTTATACAGAAACACAGACCGAAAAAGTAAAAAGCAAAACCGGAGAATTGGTTGACAGGGCTTTTACGACTATTGTTTTGGAGAAATAAATGAAATTTTTAAACGCATAGAAACATAGATTTTTTTAATTTTAACTGAGAAGAATTAAAAGAAAAACAAATTTTTCGCACATAGTCTATGTTTGTTTAAACAAATGAAGAGAACTATGTTTCTATGTGTTTGGAAATATAAAGCTTGCTGAATTCTAAATCCTTTTATCATTATGGAAGTTAAGAAAATCAATTTTTTGCAGAGTTACAGCAGTATTTTATGGCTTCTTGGCGGAATCATAATCGGGAGCATTTTCGGGTTAGTATTTGGAGAAGATGTTTTGATTATAAAACCCCTTGGCGATATATTTCTGAATTTACTTTTCACAGCTATTATTCCGCTTATCTTTTTCACGATTGGTTCTTCGGTCGCTAATCTGGAAAGAACAGAAAAGCTTGGAAAACTGTTTGTCATAATGTTATTGGTTTTTCTCGCTACCATTTTGATTTCGGCAATTGTGATGATTTGCGCGGTTTATCTTTTTCCAATTCATGAAGATATAGCAATTGCTAAAGTTCCGTTTGAAGAAGTTGCGTCAGGATCAGCAGGAGATCAAATTGCGAAACTGCTTACAGCCAATGATTTCTTCGAATTATTGTCTCGAAAAAGTATGTTGGCACTGATTATTTTCTCTTTTTTAGTCGGATTTGCCACATTACAATCAGGAGAAAAAGGAAATTCCTTCAAAAGTTTTCTAGATTCAGGAAACGAAGTAATGAAACAGCTTTTGAATATTATCATGAAATTGGCGCCTATTGGTTTAGGAGCTTATTTTGCTTATCAGGTTGGTGTTTTCGGACCACAATTGCTAGGAGTTTATGCAAAACCTATGGCAGTTTATTATGCGGCTTGTGTCTTCTATTTCTTTGTTTTTTTCAGTTTATATGCGCTTGTTGCTGGCGGAAAGAGAGCTTTTAAAGTTTTTTGGAGCAACAATATAATGCCTTCTTTAACAGCGGTAGGAACCTGCAGTAGTATCGCAACGATTCCAGCCAATTTAGCTGCAGCAGAAAAAATGGGAATTCCAGCACATGTTAGAAACTTAGTGATTCCGCTTGGAGCGCCTTTGCATAAAGACGGTTCGAGCATGTCATCTATCTTAAAAATAACTTTTTTATTTGCCATGTTTGGTAAAGATTTTTCAGACCCTATGACGATTCTTTTGGCACTCGGAATTACAGTTATCGTTTCGATTGTCGAAGGAGGAATCCCGAATGGAGGTTATATTGGTGAAATTTTAGCGATAACAGTTTATGGTTTTCCTATGGAACAAGCTTTGCCAGTTGCCATGATTCTAGGGACACTGGTAGATCCAATTGCTACTTTATTAAATGCAAACGGAGATGTAATCAGCTCGATGATGGTTTCGAGATTCTCAGAGAAAACGAAGTGGTAGCTTTTCTTTAAACACACACACACACAATTTTTATTAATCTTTCTCATCCGCGCAATCTGTGCGACATAACTAATACAACAAACTTATGAATTCAATATTACAGCATGATCTCAATAATTTTGAGAATATTTTAGAAAAAACAAAACAGCAGGGAATTGATTTTCTCAATAATATCGAAAATATTCCCACATCGAATACTTATTCGATTGATCCTAAAACAGTCTTAAACGAATTGGGTTTGGGATCTATTGAAGCTTTAAAAGAATTTAATGAAAGATTGGCTTCTTTGATAGTTTCTTCGTCAGGTCCAAGATATTGGGGATTTGTAACAGGAGGTTCAACACCAGCCTCTATAGTAGGAGACTGGCTGGCATCGGTTTACGATCAAAACACGCAGTCAGTTACATCCCAAGGCGGGAATTCAGCTTTAATAGAATTTGAAACTATTAATTTATTATTGCAATTATTAGAGCTTCCTGATTCATTTTTAGGCGGATTCGTTACAGGCGCGACGATGTCAAATTTCACTTCTCTTGGAGTTGCTAGACAATGGTTTGGGAAACAGTTAGGAAAAGATTTTGCTAAAAACGGAGTTTCAGAACCAATCAATATCTTAACAGCGACACCCCATTCTTCTTCTATAAAATGTTTGTCGCTTTTAGGAATTGGAAGCCAGAATTATACGGTTGTAAAAACAATTGAAGGGAACCGTGAGGCTTTGGATATTGTTGATTTAGAAGAAAAAATCAAAGCTTTAAACGGAAAACCTTTTATCCTTATTTCGAGTGCAGGAACGGTAAATACTGCCGATTTTGATGATTTTGAAGCCATTGCAACACTAAAAGAAAAATACAATTTCTGGTGGCATATTGATGGTGCTTTTGGCGGATTTGCTGCGGTTTCGGAAAAATACAAACACTATGTAAAAGGCTGGGAGGGCGCTGACAGTATTACTATTGATTGTCATAAATGGCTGAATGTGCCATATGAAAGTGCTTTTTATTTGATTAAAAAAGAACACATTAATCTTCAGATTGAAACCTTTCAGAATTCAAATGCGCCTTATTTAGGAAATGCACTGGAGAACTTTAATTATCTAAATGTGCTTCCCGAAAATTCACGCCGTTTGCGTGCACTCCCTGTGTGGTTTTCGCTTAAGGCTTACGGAAAAGAAGGTTTCAGAGATCTTATTGAAGATAGCACAGCATTGGCTTTGCATTTTGGAAATGCTTTAATAGAAAATGATTTTGAACTTTTAGCACCAATTCGTTTGAATAATGTCTGCTTTACGTTGAAAGGAGAACACAATCAAGAAAAAGTAAGTCAGTTTTTATCTGCTCTGAATGATACAGGAAAAGTATTTATGACGCCTACAGTTTATCAAAACAGAAAAGGTATTCGCGCTTCTTTTGTGAATTGGAGAACCACAGAAGATGATGTGAAAGTTGTAATTGAGGAAATGCGAGAAGTGCTTTCAAAAATATAAACCTTATAAAAGTAGAAGAGCCTGTTTGAAGGAACAGGCTCTTGACTAACACAAAAAAAAACAAAAAACAAGGTATTTAAAGAACGAAATTTATATACGGTATGTAAATGCAATTGTTGCTATAGAAGAATTATGCATGACTTATAGTGGCATTTAAAATTTGATTTGCCAAATATAATATTATTTATAACAAGTCTAAATAAAAATAATAATTATTTTTTTTGAAAAAACCTATATTTCTCTGATTTGTAGAAAAAAGACAATAAAAAAAGCGGTTTGTTTTTTATAAAACAAACCGCTTTTCTAACTGAAGATCGTGACTGTGACTGAAAACTAACTTACTTAGTAATTTCTCTAAAAACAGCTTCCAGATTTTTATTTTTCTGATTCAATTGTAAAGTTTTTAATCCATTTTCGTTGGCAAAGTCAAAGATGGCAGGACGCATATCTTTGTCTGTGACAAAAATCAGTTCCCATGTCATGTCATGTGTATTTATGTACGAAGAAATATTTTCTAGTTTAGCCAAAAGTTGTTCTTCAACTTTGTAATCAAACTCTACTTCAATAACTTGCTTTTTGTCGGCAGTTACCAAATGGTCTAATTTATTGTCTGCAACGATTTGTCCTTTGTCAATAATTATGACACGATCGCAAATTGCTTCGACTTCCTGCATAATGTGTGTGGATAAAAAAACTGTTTTATTTTTCCCCGCATTTTTGATCACATTACGAATTTCCATTAACTGATTCGGATCCAGACCTGTAGTTGGTTCATCCAAAATTAAAACTTCTGGATCATGAAGTAAAGCATTTGCCAATCCAACGCGCTGACGATATCCTTTAGAAAGCTGTCCAATCTTTTTATGGCTTTCTGGTGTCAGTCCTGTCAGTTGAATAACTTCTTCGATTCTTGATTTTGGCACGTTATAAACATCGGCATTAAATGCCAAATACTCACGAACATACAAATCCAAATACAACGGATTATGTTCTGGTAAGTACCCAATCGAGCGTTGCACCTCTTTTGCGTTTGTCATGACATCGTGACCATTTACAAGGGCTGAGCCACTATCGGCAAGTAAATAAGTGGTCAAAATTTTCATCAACGTAGATTTTCCAGCTCCGTTTGGACCAAGAAATCCTACGATTTCTCCTTTCTCAATTTTAAAAGAAATTTCATTTAAAGCTTTTTGCTCTCCGTAACTTTTTGATATGCTGTTTACTTCTATCGACATGACTTTTTATTTGCTACAAAAGTAAACAGAAATAGTCTCGATTGCTAAAATTTTATCTTTTAAAGTAATCATAAAAAAAATGGGCAGCCCTGCATTCACGGCATTGTTATTGTTAAGGGAATGCTAAAATTAAAATAAAACCCAAATTATGAAAAAAATGTTAGTGATAGCTGCTTTAGCTATCTGCAGTTTTGCAAACGCACAAAAAGGAACAGTATTAGTAGGTGGAAACATCTCTTATTCTTCTGAAACAAGAGATTTTGGTAATGCAGAAAGAAAATCAAATGAATTTGCTTTTTCTCCAAAAGTAGGTTACCAATTTCACGAAAACTGGACAGTTGGAGGTGAGTTTACAGTTGCTTCTTCAAAAGATGATCAAGGTGTAAATGAATACAAAACAAACAGTTCTAAATTTGGTGCATTTGTACGTTACACAATGCCATTAAGCCAAACTTTCTCAGTATTCGCAGATTTAGGAGCTGGTTTCCAAAATCAAACTGAAAAAGATTACGTTGGATCAAACTACACAAAATATAAAGCAGATGGAATGTATATTGGTGTAACTCCAGCTCTTTTTATTAACATGAAAAATGGTTTCGGTCTTAACTTCAGCATTGGTGGTTTAGGTTACGAAACATTAAATTATGATAACAACGGTCCAGATGTTAGCAGATTTAATTTCAATTTTGGTAAAACAGCAAGCATTGGAATCTCTAAAAACTTCTAATCTTTAGTTTTTATATTCAATTTCAGAAAGCGCTCCAAATGGGGCGCTTTTTTTATAACCATTTCTTAGTGTTATTTTAATTTTTAATCTGTTTGAAATAAGTGTTTTTTAATTAATCGTTAAGAAAATCATTGCGATTCGATGTTGGTATTTTAATTGTTTGCTGTATGAAATCTTAATAAATACCATATATGAAAAAAATGCTACTTATTCTTGCATTAGCTATGGTTAGCTTTGCAAATGCCCAAAAGGGAACAATTTTAGTTGGTGGAAATTTTAGTTATAACTCTGAAAAAAATGAGCGCGAAATTTCGCCGACCAAAACAGATGCACTTGCTTTTTCTCCAAAAGTAGGGTATCAATTTCATGAGAACTGGACAGTTGGAGCTGAGCTTTCTTTAACGTATTCAAAATCTAGTATTGAAGACGGAGAAGGAAAATACACTGCATATAAAACAGGTGCGTTTGTACGTTACACAGTTCCGTTAAACGAAACTTTTTCAGTTTTTGCAGATTTAGGCATCGGTTATCAAAATCAGAAAAATAAATATTATGATAATGGATCACTTACTTCTACCAATGGGGGTAACGGGATTTACACTGGTATAACTCCTGCGCTTTTTATCAATATGAAAAAAGGTTTTGGTTTAAACTTTAGTATTGGTGGTTTAGGATATGAAACATTAAGCTATGATCTTGATGATGAAGGATATGATTCTGATTATAGCAAATTCTTCGTCAATTTTGGAAAAACAGTAAACATCGGAATTTCTAAAAACTTTTAATTTTTGATTTCTTATAATATGAAAGCACTCCAACTTGGAGTGCTTTTTTTGTTTGGTGATATTATGGAAAACTAAAATTCGTGGCAAAGAAAACATTTAATCTTCTAATCAAATTAATCTGAGCCATATTTTATCCTAAAAATAAAATGTATTTTTGAAGTCTCGATGATTAATCTAAAATCATCAATCTAATATCTAAAATTCAACAATGAACTGGGAACAACTTTTATCATTAAAACGTCAGGGAGATACAAGCAAAAGATTACGCGTAGAACAAGATGATACTCGTTTAGGATTTGAGGTAGATTATGACCGAATTATATTTTCTTCCGCTTTTAGAAGTTTACAAGATAAAACACAAGTTATTCCGCTTTCTAAGACAGATTTCGTGCATACGCGTTTAACGCATAGTTTGGAAGTTTCTGTTGTTGGACGTTCGCTTGGGCGTTTGGTTGGAAAAAAAATCATTGAAAAGTATCCTTATCTAAAAGAAGTTCACGGTTACCATATGAATGATTTTGGAGCAATTGTTGCCGCAGCGTCATTGGCGCATGATATCGGGAATCCGCCTTTTGGACATTCTGGAGAAAAGGCAATTGGTGAATATTTTTCTAGTGGAAATGGTCAGAAATATAGAAACCAGCTTACTGATAAACAATGGCAGGATTTGATTGATTTTGAAGGGAATGCTAACGGATTTTCTGTATTAACAGCAAGTCGCCCAGGAATTGAGGGTGGACTTCGTATTTCGTATGCAACCTTAGGCGCTTTTATGAAGTATCCAAAAGAAAGTCTTCCAAAAAAACCGACCAATAATATTGCCGATAAAAAGTACGGATTCTTTCAGTCGGATAAATTATTCTTTGAAGAAGTAGCCAAAGATATGGGAATGATTGCCAATAAATCTGGGGAAGATATTGGTTTTGAAAGACATCCATTGGCTTATCTAGTCGAAGCAGCAGATGATATCTGTTACACAATTATCGATTTTGAGGACGGAATCAATTTAGGTTTGGTTTCTGAAGATTTTGCCTTAGAGTATTTGATTAATTTGGTAAAAGACAATATTGGAGTTTCTAAATATAAATCTTTAACCACAAAAGAAGATCGCATTAGTTATTTGCGAGCTTTGGCAATTGGTACTTTAATTAATGATGCGGTAAATGTTTTTGTTGAAAATGAAGAAGCAATTTTGGCTGGAAACTTCCCGTATGCATTAACAGATAAAAGCAAGTACAAAGCACAAATGAATGATATTATCAAACTTAGTGTTGATAAAATCTATCAGAGCCGTGAAGTGATTGAAAAAGAAATTGTCGGTTATCAAATCATTCAAACATTATTGGATAAATTCATAACAGCATTCAATAATAAATATGAAGGGACAGCTTCAAACTACGATAAACTCATTTTGAAAATGCTGCCAGAGAAACATCATTTAGAGAAAACCAATCTATACGAACGTTTATTGCATATCTGTCATTATGTTTCGCTTCTTACAGATGGAAATGCACTTGAATTGTATGAAACCATTCAAGGACAGAAAAAACGTTAATTGATTTTCATTTAAAATAAAAAATGCCTCTTCCAAGATTTCATGAAAGAGGCATTTTTTTTAATTCTTATTTTATTTATTTGAAAGCGTAAACCAAACCAACGCCAAGAACTTGTCTTAGCTGCATTCTTGGTCCGTCATTTACCTGAGTCGTTGCTCCTGTAGTTGGGTCAACCACATCTTTTTTGGTTTTAATATCATCGTCATAAATTAAATGAACGCCTATATTTGCTTTTACATATGCGTTGACAACAAGATCAAGGCGTGTATCATAATCAATATCGACATTTCCGAATTTGTTTAGGTAATCGGTATACAAGCTTAATCTGTTTTCATAAAAAACGTTTTTATAGATTTCGTTTTTCATATAAGCTGTAAAAAGTATACCAAATTCGGCTTTTACTTTTTGGCCTTCTTCAATTAATATCTGTTGTGTAGGATCTAGCGGGTCTGGCGCATAAACCGCTTTTTTAACCCCGAAAGAACCTTGATTGGCAAGATATTGGTCAAGTACTAAAGTAGTTTTTAATGTAATAGGAGAGAAGTAAAATACTCTGTTTTTTTCTTTATTTGAATTCTCGGCTCCGGCTCCCAGAAAGATATAAGCTGGCGCAAAAGGTCTAGAGATCGCGACATCTCGGTTTGGATAATTATAACCGTCTGTAAATTGTGTGTTGAAGTTTAATTTCGAAGAGTAATACCAGTTTGAAGCCGTATCTTTTCTAAAACCATAAGTTGAGTTGAACTGAAAAGCATCGTCTGTTTTTCTTAACTCAATTCCGTCTTGTTTGTTTAAACCATATTTTACGATAAGCTCGTTTACCCATTTATGATTTTTCTTTGTGTAAGTTCTATTAAATTCACCTTTAAATAAACCTGAAATAGAACTTGTTCCCCCGGCACTCCAGTTTACAAAAGCAATTTCGGAAATGTCAAACCCTAATTGATTTTTTTTGCTCCAGTTGGATGGCGGTTTAGGTGCTTGATTTGGGCTTAAAGTGGTTTGTATAATCTGGGCAAAGTTATTAGAAGTACACAAAAGCAATAATAGCAAAAGGGTAGAACGCAATAATTTCATTTAGGTAATTTTTTTTTGGTTTCGCAAAATAATTATTTTGAACCGTTAGAAAAAAGATTTATTAAACTTTTAACGTCAATTTTACACAATTCTTGCAGTTGATTTACGGTTCCATGTTCGATAAACTCGTCTGGAACACCCAAAATTTCAATAGAATTCTTAAAATTATGTGATGCCGCAAACTCTAAAACTGCGCTTCCAAAACCACCATTTTTAACCCCGTCTTCAATAGTAATTATACGTTCAAAAGTTGAAAAAATGGCGTTTAATGTATTGATGTCTAATGGTTTAATAAAACTAAAGTTATAGTGGGCAATTTCGTTGGAATGAGTTGATTCTTTTAGCGCTTCTATAACATTATTTCCAATTGTTCCGGCCGATAGCACAGCAACTTTCGTACCATCTTTCAAGCATTTTGCTTCATTCCAATTTATTTTTTCGTAATGTCCGAAATTTTCTACTTCCCAATTTGGTAAGACTCCACGACCTCTTGGATATCGAATCGCAATAGGATGATCTATTCCAAATTGAACCGTATATAGAATGTTTTGCAGTTCAATTTCGTTCAGCGGAGCGTAGATCACCATATTCGGGATTGAACGCAGATAAGCGATATCAAAAACACCATGATGCGTTGCACCATCTTCACCGACTAATCCTGCACGGTCTAGGCAGAAAATAACTGGCAGATTTTGCAAGGCAACATCATGAATCACTTGATCGTAAGCACGCTGTAAAAATGTAGAGTAGATATTGCAATATACGATCATACCCTGAGTGGCCATTCCTGCGGCAAGCGTTACAGCGTGCTGTTCGGCAATGCCTACATCAAAAGCACGTTCTGGGAATTCGTCCATCATAAATTTTAATGAACTTCCAGATGGCATAGCAGGTGTGATTCCAATTATTTTTTCATTTTTTTTAGCTAAGTCTAAAATGGTCAAGCCAAAAACATCTTGAAATTTAGGCGGAAGGTTTTCTTCAGATTTTAAATGAATTTCTCCAGTCGAGGCATCAAATTTTCCAGGTGCATGATATTTTACCTGATTTTCTTCGGCCTGCTGCAATCCTTTTCCTTTTGTAGTTACAATATGAAGGAATTTTGGACCTTTTATCTTTTTAAGACGATTTAATTCTTTGATTAATTTAGGAAGATCATGACCGTCTATTGGCCCTGAATAATCAAAATTCAAAGATTTAATAATATTATTTTGTCGCGGATTTTTTCCGTTTTTAACCGAGGTAAGATATTTTTTCAAAGCACCAACGCTCGGATCAATTCCGATGGCGTTATCGTTTAGAATCACTAAAATATTGGCATCTGTAACTCCGGCATGATTTAAACCTTCAAAAGCCATTCCGCTTGCAATAGAAGCATCGCCGATTACTGCAATATGTTCTTTATCGAATTCGCCTTTTAATTTAGAAGCAATCGCCATTCCGAGTGCTGCAGAAATCGAAGTGGAAGAATGTCCAACACCAAAGGTATCGTAAACACTTTCGCTTCTTTTCGGAAAACCCGAAACTCCTCCAATCTGTCTATTGGTATGAAAAATTTCTCTTCTTTCGGTCAGGATTTTATGTCCGTACGCCTGATGCCCAACATCCCAAACCAATAAATCATCTGGTGTATTAAAAACATAATGCAAAGCAATTGTAAGTTCTACAACGCCCAAACTTGCTCCTAAATGACCTTCTTTTACAGAAACAATATCAATAATAAACTGACGAAGTTCTTGAGCAACTTGAGCAAGCTGTTCTTCTTTTAAAAGACGCAAATCGGCAGGATTGTATATGTTAGAAAGTAAATCGCTTTTCATTGTATGGTAAAAAGCAAATTTACGGTTTTAAATTTAATTTTCTTGCCGAGTCTACTTCAATAAAATAGGAACAGAATATTGCATTCTGACTTTTTTTCCATTTGATTCTCCGGGTTGCCATTTCGGGCATAAACTTAAAACTCTGATAATTTCTTTTTCTAAAGGTTCTTCAACTGCTGGAGAACATTCAAGAAATGAAACACTTCCGTTTTTTTCTACAGCAAATGCAAGCGTAAAATTAAGTTTCCAATAATTTACATTTTCTGGCTTTTTATATTCTTTCATGAAGAAAGTATGAAATTGGTCGATACCGCCTGGGAACTCAGCGTTAGAACTTGAAAAGGGTTTTAGGGATGATGCTGGATCATCTTTTTTTACTTTATCAGGTTCAGAAGGTTTATCTTTGGTAGATTCTCCAGATACTGTTAGTATATTTTTCTTTAATGTAGCTTGTTCAACTTTTAGTGTAGGCGATTGCGTTTGTTCTAATTTCTTTCTGCTTATAGTAGTATCTACAGTTTGTGATTTTGTTGCTGAAATATTTGTGACAACTTCAACATTTTTAATTTCTTGTTTTTTATCTTCTTTATTTTGACAGCCGAAAAAAAGTGCAGTTATAACCGCAGACAGCATTGGCAAAAACAATTTGCAGTTTGTCTGAACAGTTATTTTATGTTTTTTTTCCATATTCTATCTATCACGATTTAAAAGTAATAAAAAATAAGTTCTAAAATCCTATTTTTGCATCTATGGAAAATCCTTTTACTGACGAATATTTCATGAAAAAAGCTTTGCAGGAAGCAGAAGCAGCTTTTGAAAAAGGCGAAATTCCTGTTGGAGCTGTTATAGTTGTAGCCGATAAAGTTATCGCGAGAAGTCATAATTTGACAGAATTGCTAAATGATGTTACGGCTCATGCCGAAATGCAGTCTATTACCGCAGCGGCAAACTTTCTGGGCGGAAAATATTTAAAAGATTGTACGCTTTATGTAACACTCGAGCCTTGCCAAATGTGTGCAGGAGCTTTGTATTGGAGCCAGATTTCTAAAATCGTTTTTGGTGCGCGAGATGAACAACGCGGTTTTATTAATATGGGAACAAAACTGCATCCTAAAACTACTGTTGTTTCTGGTGTAATGGCAAACGAAGCTGCCGATTTAATGAAACGTTTCTTTCTCGAAAGACGTAAGTAATACTAAATAACATGACAGATTTTTCAGTAATAAAAAAGCTATTTCATATTGCAGAGCCAAATGGTTTTACAAACGATGAAATTCAAATTGTAAAAGATATCTTCGGACAGCTTCCTAAAGTTTTTGTTGATTATTATGCTGAATTAGGTAAAATTCAAAACTTAAATCATACACAGGATTTGTTGATTGTTCCAGAACGTTTTCAATATTATAAAAACGATGATTATTTGATATTTTATTCTGAAAATCAAAAGGGATGCGTTTGGGGAATTCACAAAGAGGATTTGTCAAAATCTAATCCTCCAGTTTACATGAGTTATGATGAAAAAGAATGGAGTCTGGAAACAGAAACTTTGACAGATTTTTTCACTGCAATGGCGTATTTACAAGCAAGTTTCGCATTAGATTTTACTTGTGATACATTTTATGAAATCGAACCAAATGAATTAGATTTCATTACTCAGAATTTTTCAAATAGAGGAGTTTTTTTCAGGCAATGGCTTGAAGGAATAAAATTCTATGGAAATCATTCGGATGATGTAATTGTTGTCATAAATGGCAATCAAATGCATTATTCCTCAAATACCGAAGAACACTTTCTTGAGATGGATAAAGTGTTGTCAAAATTAGGTTCTGAGCTTTGAGAGCAATGATAAAACTTCAACAAAAGTTAAATAATCATTATTAGAGAATTTTCTTCTTAAATAAATCAAGAAATAATTTACTTTTATCGTGATTTAATTTGTATTTTTCTGTTGCATCTTATAACAGTAAAATCTATTAAATTTTGAATTTGTTAACCATTTAACTCTCAATAAAAGTGAAGGCAAAAGGATTATTTCTCGTATTTTTAGTGGTTTTTATATTTGAATCCTGTGGACGCAAATCAGCTGCAGATTTCAATTCTGATTTTTCGTTATTCAAAGATTACATAACCAGTTTCACAGGCGGTATTGTTTCTGCAGATTCTGATATCCGTGTGGTTTTGGCTTTCGATAAAAACGATTGGAAACCTAATCAGGAATTAGACAGCGATTTGTTTGATATTTCGCCAAGTGTAAGCGGAAAAGTGATTGCACTTTCGACAAATACTTTGGCTTTTATTCCAGAGAAAAAACTTAAAATGGGAACAGAATATCAGGTTACTTTAAACTTAGATAAACTGACTGCCATTCCAAAAGAGAAAGAAAAGGAACTTTCGAAATTCAATTTTACAGTCAAAACAGTAAAACAGGATTTTACAATTAATACAGGCGATATTCAGTCGTACAGCAAAGAATATCAATATTTAAACTGCGTTTTAAAAACAGCTGATAATATTGATTTGGAAACCGCTCAAAAACTGGTTGAAGCCAAACATAACGGAAATAATCTTAAAATTAAGTTTGAGAAAGTATCTGGTCCGGCAAAAGAATTCCGTTTTATAATTGATAGTATTCAACGTCAGTCAGAAGCTTCAAACTTAGAAATTATTTACGACGGAAATGATTTCGATATTGATCAAAAAGGACAAATCGATTTCCCGATTACAAGCATCAATGAATTTAAAGTTATAAAAGTTGAAGTTCCAGACGGAAACAATCAGCAGGTTTTAATTAATTTCTCTGAACCTTTAGAAAAAGGTCAGGATTTTGCTGGATTGGTTTCGATTCAAAACACTAATAATCTGAAATTTTCTACACAAGGAAATTTACTTAAAGTATATTTTACGAATCAAAACGCGCCTAAAAAAGAAGAACCCGTAGCAGTAGTTGCAGAAGAGCCAGCTGCCGTCGCTGTAGATTCGGCTGCCGTTGTGGTTGATTCAGCCGCAGTTGCTGTAGATTCAGCTGCAGCAGTTGCAGAAGAAGTAGTTGAATATGTGCCAGACGAAGAACCTGAACAAATTGTAACAGGCGAATTATTGCTGGAAGTTTTTCAAGGAATAGAAAGCCAGTACGGTAAAAAACTGGAAAACAATTATACAGAAAAAATCTCTTTTGATCAGATCAAACCAAATGTTCGTTTTGTGAAAAATGGAACGATTCTGCCAAGTTCAAACAATTTAAAATTAAATTTCGAAGCCGTAAACTTAAGCGCTGTTGATGTAAAAGTATATAAGATTTACAAAAATAATATTCTGCAGTTTCTTCAATACAACGAATTAAATGGAGGGCAAAACCTAAAGAAAGTAGCGCAGCCAATTGCCAAAACTACTTTGAATTTAAGAGAAAGCACGCTCATAAATCTCTCTAAATGGAATACATATGCCTTAGATTTATCTAAAATTATCAAGCCAGAACCAGGCGCAATTTACAGAGTTGAATTTGTTTATAAAAAGAAATATTCGCTTTATAAATGCGAAACTTCAGAAGGTAATGAAGACGAAGCGGAGGAAGAAGAAGTAGATGAAAACGACGTGAATTACAGCGGAAACTCTTACGACGATTATTACTATTATGACGATTACGATTGGAGAGAAAGCCAAGATCCTTGTACAGGCTCTTACTATTACAATGCAAGAATTGCAACCAATATTTTAGCTTCAGATTTAGGAGTTATTGCTAAAAGAGGTGAAAATAAATCGTATTTATTTGCTGTAAATAATATCGTTACAACAGAGCCGGTGTCAAATGCTAGAGTTGATTTGTATAATTTCCAACAGCAAAAAATAGCAACAGAAGCAACAAGCAGTGAAGGTATAGCATCTTTCCAATTGGACAAATTCGCTTATTTTGCTATTGTAACTTTAGGCGATCAATCGACTTATGTGAAATTGGATGACGGACTTTCGTTATCAGTAAGTAATTTTGATGTTGCGGGTGAAACTTTACAAAAAGGTCTGAAAGGGTTTATTTATGGAGAAAGAGGCGTTTGGCGCCCTGGAGATAATTTGTATTTGTCATTTATTTTGAATGATGCGGTGAATAAATTGCCTAAATCACATCCGATTAAATTCAGATTAAACGATCCGAATGGTAAAACAGTTTATCAGACCGTTCAAAAAACAAACGATTTAAATCACTACGCTTTTATAGTGTCAACAAATCAGGATGCGCCAACAGGAAATTGGGAAGCGATGGTGAGCGTTGGTGGAGCTAAATTCTATAAGAGTATTAAGATTGAAACGATCAAACCAAATCGTTTAAAAATAAAAAATACCTTTAGCAGAAAAACACTTTCGGCTTCTTATCCAAACACGGATAATCTTGAAGTAACGTGGCTTCACGGCGCAATTGCAAAGAATTTGAATGTAGAAATGCAGGCGAAATTCTCTCAGCAGGCAACTACTTTTAAAGGTTATGAAAAATATACTTTTGATGATTTAGCACGACAATTCAGCACAGAAGAAATTAATATTTTCTCAGGAAAATTAAATGAAAACGGAAAAGCATCTGTAAACATTCAGCCAAGATTGCAAGGTCAGGCACCGGGAATGCTTCGCGCTTCATTCATTACAAAAGTGTATGAAGAAGGAGGAGATTTTAGTACAGATGTTATGTCAACAACTTATTCTCCGTACAAAACCTATGTTGGACTTAAAACGCCAGAACTAAACAAGTACAGCATGCTGGAAACGAGAACAAATAATCGTTTTGATGTGGTAACGGTTGATGAAAACGGAAGACCAAAATCAGCTCGTAATCTCGAAGTAAGAGTTTATAAAGTAGACTGGAGATGGTGGTGGGATTCTTCAAGCGATAATTTGTCCAATTATAATTCGTCAAATGCTACAACTTCATACAAAACCTTTGTAATCAATACGGATTCAAGCGGAAAAGGAAGTTTCCAGTTTGCTTTAACCGATGAAGAATGGGGGCGTTACTTAATTCGTGTTGAAGATGGCGAAAGTGGACATGCGACTTCTTTAACTGTAAATATCGATTGGCCAATCTGGTCAGGGAAAACACGCAATAGAGATGCTTCAACCGCAAATATGTTGGTTTTTTCTACAGATAAAAAGAATTATGCCGTTGGAGAAAAAGCACAAATTTCGTTCCCTTCAAGTGAAGGCGGACGTGCTTTAATTTCTGTAGAAAACGGTTCAAGAGTAGTGCAGACTATTTGGGCTGAGACTAAAAAAGGAGAAACTAAAGTTGAGGTTCCAATTACAGGAGCGATGGCGCCCAATGTATATTTCAACATTACATTATTACAGCCTCACGCTTCTACTAAAAACGATTCGCCAATTCGCATGTACGGAATTGTTCCAATTGAAGTAGTTGATAAAAACACGATTTTGGCACCAACTCTAAATATGCCAGATGTATTAAGACCAGAACAGCCATTTACAGTAAAAGTGGGCGAGAAATCAGGTAAAGAAATGACCTATACAATTGCTGTTGTAGATGAAGGTCTTTTGGATTTAACTCGTTTTAAAACACCAAATGCGTGGGATAGCTTCTATGTTCGCGAAGCTTTAGGAGTAAAAACTTGGGACGTTTACGATGATGTAATTGGTGCTTACGGAGGAAAAATAAACCAGATTTTCAGTATTGGTGGCGACCAAGATTTAGGAGGCGGAAAAGCTAAAAAAGCAAACCGTTTTAAACCTGTAGTGCTGTATTACGGGCCATTTAAGTTAGGAAAAGGCGAAACAAAATCACATCAGTTAAAATTGCCAAAATACATTGGTTCAGTTCGAACAATGGTTGTGGCTGGAGATGCTGCTACAAGCGCTTACGGAAGTGTTGAAAAAGCAACACAAGTTAAGAGTCCGCTGATGGTTTTAGCTTCGCTGCCAAGAAAAATTTCACCATCAGAAAAAGTGACATTGCCTGTGACGGTTTTTGCAACTGAAAATAAAATTAAAAACGTAACAATTCAGGTAAAAACAAGCAACGGATTGAAAGTTGCGGGAAGTGCGGTTCAAAAACTAAATTTTGCACAGCCTGATGAAAAAATGGCGTATTTTAATTTGGTTGTTGGTTCTGCGACTGGAATTGCAAAAGTTCAAGTAATTGCAACATCTGGAAGTGAGAAATCAGTTTATGATGTTGAAATCGATATGACAAATCCAAATCCAGTTACGAGTACTTTTACCGATGTTGTTTTGACGCCAAATAGCACTAAAACAATTTCATGGAAAACTTTCGGAATTGCAGGAAGTAACAAAGCAAGATTAGAAGTTTCGTCAATGCCGTCAATGAATTTGAATGGAAGATTGCAATTTTTAATTCAGTATCCTCATGGCTGTGTAGAACAAACTACTTCGTCAGTTTTCCCACAATTGTATTTGAGTGATGTGGCTGATATTGATGCGAAACGCAAAGATCTGATTCAGAAAAATATTGCTGCTGGAATTGCGAGATTGGGTAATTTCCAATTATCAAATGGCGGAATGCCTTACTGGCAAGGAAATGCAATTGCAGACGATTGGGGAACTTCTTATGCAGGACATTTCTTGATTGAAGCAGAGAAAAAAGGATATGTACTGCCAATTAATTTCAAATCGAAATGGTTAGGTTATCAGCAGAAAGAAGCGAAACAATGGCGTTTTGAGCCTAAATACGGAAATGATTTAGCTCAGGCATATCGTTTGTACACTTTAGCTTTAGCAGGAAATGCCGATTTGTCGTCTATGAACAGATTGAGAGAAACAAAAGGTATTTCGAATGAAAGTATGCTTCGTTTAGCAGCAGCTTATGTTTTAGCAGGTCAGAAATCGGCTGGGCAAAGTTTGTTCTTGAAAACCAGCATTGATGGAAGTTCAGATGGCTACAGCTATTACTATTATGGTTCAAGTGAAAGAAACCGTGCAATGGCTTTAGAAACGATGCTTCTTTTAGATCAAAAACAAAAAGCATTTGTTACTGCAGCAAAATTAGCCAAAGAAATGTCAGCTAATCAATGGATGAGTACGCAGACAACAGCTTACTGTTTATATGCAATGTCGAAATTTGCGGTGAGCAATGGTCCGAAAGGAATCAATATCCAATTTAGTAAAAACGGGAAAGGAGAGACAATCAATACAGGTAAATCGGTTGCAGACCGCAGTTTGTCTGTTGCTTCTGGCACAAACAGTATTACTTTGAAAAACAATAAGACGAATACAGTTTATGTTCGTGTATTGAATACTGGAATATTGCCGATAGGACAAGAAAATGCAGTGCAAAGCGATGTTACAGCTTCTATTGTTTTCAAAAATAGAAAAGGAAGCGTGATCAATGTTTCAAGAATTAATCAAGGAACGGAGTTTATTGCTGAGGTTACGATTAAAAACCAAAGAGGAGAAAGTGTTCAAAACGTGGCGTTATCGCAAATTCTGCCATCAGGATTCGAAATTGTAAATACTCGCTTCACAGATTATGGAGACGCTGTAAATAACATCGCTGATTATATTGATATTCGCGACGACAGAACGAATTTCTATTTCGGAATGAAAGCGAGAGAAACTAAAGTGTTCAGAATTCTGTTAAATGCATCGTATTTAGGAAATTATTATTTACCTGGCTTGCAATGCGAAGCGATGTATGATAATACGTTCTTAGCGAGAACAAAAGGATTCTGGGTTGAGGTTGTGAAGTAAAGTTGGTAGCCACGAATTCACAAATTAATTTGTCATAATTTAAATTCGTGAATTCGTGGCGAATAAAAAAATCCTTTTAATCCGCGTAATCTGTGGCAAAAAAACTTTGTGAGCTTTGAGAAAAAAAAGTCTCCCGCAGATTTTGCAGATCAAGCAGATAAAATAAATCTGCTCAATCTGCGAGAGAAAAACTTTGCGTCCCGATAGCTATCGGGATTGCGTAAATCTTTGCGCCTTTGCGGTGAAAAAAAAATAAGTATTGAAAAATAATTTAAAAGCATTCCTCCAGAGTATTATAAACTGGATTAAAAAAAACAAACTAAAATCAGCAATTGCATTTCTGCTTTTGCTGATTTACTATTTTTCGATACCCCGAACTTTATTCAAAGAACCGTATTCAACCGTAATAGAAAGCAGAGAAGGCGAACTTCTAGGAGCTAAAATTGCTCGTGACGGACAATGGCGGTTTCCTGCACAGGATAGCGTTCCAGATAAATTCAAGAAATGTATCGTTTATTTTGAAGACGAATATTTCTATAAACATCCGGGATTTAATCCAGGTGCGATGATAAATGCTTTTAAACAAAATAGAAAAGCAGGAAAAGTAGTCAGAGGAGGAAGTACGTTGACGCAACAAGTAATCAGACTTTCTCGAAAAGGAAAAAACAGAACCTATTTCGAAAAAATAATAGAAATTATTCTCGCTACAAGATTAGAATTAGGTTATTCTAAAAATGAAATTCTTGAAATGTATGCAGCGCATGCACCATTTGGAGGGAATGTTGTTGGATTAGAAATGGCTTCATGGCGTTACTTTGGCGTACAATCCAATCAATTATCTTGGGCGGAAAATGCAGTTTTAGCCGTTTTGCCCAATGCGCCAAGTTTAATTTATCCAGGAAAGAATCAGATAAAATTATTAAACAAACGAAACCGGCTTCTGCTAAAACTTCATCAGGAAGGCATAATCGACAAGCAGACGTATGAACTTTCTGTAGAAGAGCCTCTTCCTCAAAAACCGTATGATCTTCCTCAAATTGCGCCTCATTTATTGCAGAGAGTGGCAAAAGATGAAGAAGGAACAAGGGTAAAAACTACAATTGATTATGCTTTGCAGAATAGAGTTAATCAAATTGCACGATATTATTATAATCAGTACAAACAAAATGAAGTTCATAATCTGGCCATTTTGGTAATTGATGTGCAGAATAGAAATGTAATGAGCTATGTTGGAAATTCTCCAACGGATAAAGACCATCAAAAAGATGTTGATATTATCGATGCTCCAAGGAGTACAGGAAGTATTTTGAAACCACTTTTGTACGGTGCCATGCTTGACGATGGCGAATTGTTGCCGAATACTTTAGTGGCGGATATTCCAACGCAGATTTCGGGATATACGCCTCAGAATTTTAATTTAACGTTTGACGGAGCTGTGCCTGCACATCGTGCTTTGTCCCGTTCGTTAAATATTCCCGCAGTTTTAATGCTTCAGGAATTTACTGTAAATAAATTTTACGAAGAGCTTCAAAAGTTTAAATTAAAGAATATTAATAAAACGCCTGATCATTATGGTTTGTCGCTAATTTTAGGAGGTGCCGAAAGCAACTTATGGGATTTATGCCGAACATACGCCAATTTATCTTCAACGTTAAATTATTACACAAAGCATCAAGCGAAATACAGAACTAACGAATTTACAGAACTCAACTATAAAAACGATTTTAAGCCTGATCTTGGCTCGGAAACTGATCAGAAGAATATTTTGGGTGCAGGATCAATTTGGTTGACTTACAACGCAATGGAAGAGGTTAATAGACCCGAAGGAGACGAAGCTTGGAAGTTTTACGACAGTTCGCTTAAAATTGCATGGAAAACGGGAACAAGTTTCGGAAACCGAGATGCTTGGGCAATTGGAACCAATTCCAGATATGTGGTCGGAATTTGGGTTGGGAATGCGACAGGTGAGGGAAGGCCAACTTTGACGGGAGTAACCAGTGCGGCTCCAATTTTATTCGATGTTTTTAATTTGCTGCCAAGACAAAGATGGTTTGATACGCCTTATAATGATTTGGCCGAAGTTGAGGTTTGCCGTTTAAGTGGCTATCTGGCAAAGGATAATTGCCCGAAAATTAAGCAATGGGTTACTAAAAAAGGAAAATCGACTAAAGTTTGTCCTTATCACAGAACAATTCATTTAGACAAAACAGAGCAGTTTCAGGTAAACAGCAGTTGCGAGAGTATCGATAATATTGTAACTAAAAACTGGTTTGTATTGCCTCCTGTTATGGCATGGTATTACAAAAGCCAGCATATCGAATATTTGCCTTTACCGCCATTCAAAGAAGGATGCGAAGGAACGCAAACTACTACAATGGATTTTATTTATCCAAAGGCGAATAGTAAAATCTATTTGACAAAAGATTTTAATAGTAATGTACAGCCTGTGATTTTAAAAGTGGCTTATTCCGAAAAAGATAAAGAATTGTTTTGGTATGTAGATGATGTTTATAAAGCAACAACAAAAACATTTCATGAATTGCCAATTGCTCCAACAACGGGAACACATTATATTACAGTTGTGGATGCCAGCGGAAATGAAATTAGAAGAAAAATTGAAATTGTGAGGGAATAGGTTTATTGTATGATGTTGAGTTTCGTGTACACGTTTTTGTTTTTAGAAATTCGAAACGAGATTGAAGCAGTAAATCCTTCATAAGTTGGAATCTTTTCTTTGTTGTATGCAAACGAATACCCTAAACCTAAATCTATCATATTAAATACAGTTAAACCACCTACTGCATAAGCATTTTTAGAGGAACTGCCTGCTTTTACAAATAGAAGATAGTCTGTATTGTATGATAAATGAATATCGGGAAGTCCATAATATTTGCCATTATAGCTGTTTGTAATTCCGTACCCTGCGCCCAAAAAGAGTTTATTTTTGCTTTGAGTTAGGCAAAATTCTAAACCTCCTGTGAGAAGACTTTTATCAGCAATTGAATAATTCAAATATAGAATTGGCCATTCTGGAATTTTAAATTTTGAATTAGTATTGCTTTTCTTATAATTGGAATTGTTGGAGTCAATCATTTTTCCATCCTTGTTAAACCATTCCGCTCTGCCAAATAATTGTTCCGCTTTATAATCACTTGAATAGCCTTGAAATTGCAATTGATTATTGATTAGATAATAATCCTTAATAACAAAAAGAGAATCGATGTTTTTGATTTTATAACCTATAGCATCTTTTGTTTTTACTTTTAAAGGTTTAATTCGGTAATAAAAAGCTATTTCCTTGTTGCTTGTTTTCCAGTTTTTATCAAAAAAGATTGTGTCATTTTGAGCTGACAATGGAGCAAGTAACATTAAGAAGATTATAGTGATGCAGGTTTTCATTTTTTAAATTATTTAGTAGCCTATAAATTGGCTGTAAGCTTTTCTATTTCTTGTAAATCTTAAATTTATACTCATCGTAAATCCTTCAAAAGCCGGAGCTTTATCTGAATTATACGGTAAGGAATATCCAAACCCTAAATCTATGAAATTCATTAGTGATAGTCCGCCCATTATATAGCCATTTTTGTGGGTGGTTCCAATTTTTGCAAATAATATGGAGATGTTTTGTGATAAATGCAGATCGGGTAAACCATAATATTGCCCATTGTAACTATTTGTGACACCGTATCCAATGCCTAAAAATAGTTTATTGTTGGTTTTGCAGTCTAAGCAAAATTCATAACCTGCAGTTAGAAGACTTTTGTCAGTGATGCTATAATTTATGTAAGTGATTGGCGGACTGGGCACTCTAAATGTTCCTGGAGCAGGTTTATTGAAATCTCTTGAGTAAAGAACAGTGCCGTCTTCCTTAAACCATTTTGCTTTTCCGACATTATCGTTTCCCTCCACATCTTTTGTGTAACCTTCAAATTGCAATGCATTATTTTTTACATAATAATCTTTAATAACATAAAGAGAATCTATATATGGTATTTTTCGTCCAATGGCTTTTCTTGTTTTTATTTTAACAGGTTTCAATCGGTAATAAATAGCAGAATCTTTTACAGTAGTTTTCCATTCCGAATTAAAATAAATAGTGTCATTTTGTGCCGATAGTTTGGATGAAAACAAAAAAAGAATAACCAGGTAATGGATGTTTTTTGTTTTGGCTAACGAAAAAAGACATGTAGTAGCTGTCATATAAATCAATTAAAATATGACAAACATAATGTATGGTAGATAATTAGATGGCTGATAGAAGTTTTTTATATGCCATTATAGGACATAAAAATGAGATCCGAAAAAGCATAAAAAAACCGTCCCGATGCGTCGGGACGGTTTGATGTTTTTATTCTGTAATAACATTTCCTTTTTTGTCATAGAAATGGTATTCTAAGTACGTGTAAGCGTCACGAGGTATGATTTTCACCCATTTCTTATGTTCAAAAAACCATTTTGAACGTAATGATGGAAAACCTTTGCTGAGGTATGCAGCCACAAACGGATGTGTATTAAGCACAACCTTGTTGTGGGTTTTTAAAAGTCTTTCTAAATCAGCGGTGATCTTATCAATGATTAAAATTGGAGCTTCAATTTCACCATTATGTTTGTTAGGATCTTCCTCTCTGGTTTTGATATTCACTTCTGGTCTTACTCGCTGTCTTGTAATTTGGACCAAACCAAATTTGCTCGGCGGTAATATTTTATGTTTTGCTTTATCGTCGCTCATTTCTTCTCGCAAGAAGTCGAACAAAACTTTCCTGTTTTCTGGATTAGACATATCGATAAAATCAACTACGATTATTCCGCCCATATCACGCAGACGAAGCTGTCTAGCGATTTCTGCTGCGGCAATCATATTTACTTCCATGGCTGTGTCTTCTTGGTTGGTCGCTTTATTAGAACGGTTTCCGCTGTTTACGTCAATAACGTGAAGAGCTTCGGTGTGTTCAATAATAAGATAAGCACCTTTACTCATGGAAACAGTTCGGCCAAATGAAGTTTTGATTTGTCTCTCTATATTGTATTTCTCAAAAATCGGAGTATCATTTGATTGATAAAACTTAACAATCGATTGTTTTGAAGGTGCAATTTCTTGCAGATATTCCTTCGTTTGGTGGTACAACTCTTCATCATCTATTTGAATACCGCTGAAGGTATCATTAAATACATCTCTTAATATCGAAGAAGCTCTGTTAAGCTCTCCTAATACTTTTGATGGATGATGAGCAGTTGGTAATTTTTTACACATTGCAGACCATCTGCCAAGCAGGTTCTGCAAATCTTTTTCTAATTCGGCTACGTTTTTGCCTTCGGCTACTGTACGAACAATAACACCAAATCCTTTAGGTTTGATCGATAGAACAAGTTTTTTTAGACGATCCTTTTCTTTTTTGTCTTCTATTTTTTGAGAAATAGAAACACGATCAGAAAAAGGAACTAGAACGATAAATCTTCCGGCAAGAGAAAGCTCAGCACTTATTCTTGGGCCTTTGGTTGATATAGGTTCTTTAACTACTTGAACTAAGACAGATTGATTGGCACTTAAAATATCAGTAATGATGCCATCTTTGTCAATCTCTTTCTCAAACTGAAAGGTTTTTAGGGAGAAATCTTTTAATTTACCTGCGCTTACAAGTTTTATGAATTTCAGCTGAGAAGCTAGATTTGGACCCAAATCGTGATAATGTAAAAAGGCATCTTTTTCGAAACCTACATTCACAAAAGCAGCGTTAAGTCCAGCAACTGGTTTTCTAATTTTGGCAATAAAAATATCACCAACCTGAAAGTTGCTTTTTTCTTCTTCTTTGTGTAATTCAATTAGTTTTCCATCTTTTAATAAGGCAAAATCTACTGCTTCAGAACTAGATCTAATGATTAATTCTTTATTCACACTGTAAATTTTTATCCAGACTTTTAGTTTCAGGTTTTAAGTTTCAAGTTTCAAGTTTTACAACTCATAACTTATAACTCATAACTCATAACTGAATTGTAAGGATGGATTAAACAATATTTTAACAGGTATTAACCCGGTGGAGTTAGTTGCCAGTTTTCAGTCTCAGTAAGCAGTTTAAGCTGCAAACTGTATTGTGTGACTGAGACTATCAAACTCCAATTTCAATGAACGTTTAAAAAGAAAAAAGTAGTTTAAAACTACTTTTTCTTTTTGTGGCGGTTAGCTCTCGCTCTTTTCTTACGTTTGTGAGTAGCTACCTTATGTCTCTTTCTTTTTTTACCACTTGGCATATTGTGTCAGATTTATGTTAATTAATATTATTTTGCTTCGTTGTTAGTTTTAACTCCTTCTACAAAAACTTTTGCAGGTTTAAACGCAGGAATGTTGTGTGCTGGAATTTTAATAGTAGTGTTTTTAGAAATGTTTCTTCCAGTTTTTTCAGCTCTAGTTTTAACGATAAAACTACCGAAACCTCTTAAGTATACATTGTCTCCAGTTTCTAAAGAAGTCTTAACTTCTTCCATAAAAGTTTCTACTGTTGCTTGAACGTCTCCTTTTTCAAGACCTAGTTTCTCTGAAATCTTCGCTACGATATCTGCTTTCGTCATTTTCTTTCCTATTTTATTTTATAAATGGTGTACTATTTTTTTGAGTTTGCAAATATAGGAATTAAAAAAATAATTAATCAAGCTAATTCGTTAAATTTTAATTACATAAACATTTACTTTTGCAATCTAAGTATTTTGCAATGAATTTTCATAACATATTGATAAAATGGTATTTACAGAATAAACGCGATTTGCCATGGCGAAAAACCGTCGATCCGTACCAAATTTGGCTCTCAGAAATTATGCTTCAGCAGACGAGAGTTGTGCAAGGAATGCCTTACTTTTTCTCATTTATAAAGGAATTTCCTACTGTAAAACATTTGGCAGATGCTCCAGAAGAGAAGGTTTTGAAACTCTGGCAAGGCTTAGGATATTATTCGCGTGCTCGAAATCTTCATAAAACAGCTCAATATATAAGTAATGATTTAAATGGAATTTTCCCTGATTCTTATAAAGAACTGCTTAAGCTTAAAGGAGTAGGCGAATATACCGCAGCGGCAATAGCTTCTTTTTCTTATAATGAACCTGTTCCTGTCGTTGATGGAAACGTATTTAGAGTATTGGCTCGTTATTTTGATATCGAATCTGATATTGCGGTTCCGGCAACTAAAAAAGAGTTCGCGGCTTTGGCACAAGAATTAATGCCAAAGGATAATCCAGCGCTTTTTAATCAGGCAATAATGGAGTTTGGAGCGCTGCAATGCGTGCCTAAAAGCCCTGAATGTTCTGTTTGCATTTTCAATGAAAGTTGTGCTGCATTGCAAAAAGGAAAGGTAAATATGCTTCCCGTCAAATCTAAAAAGCTTAAAGTGACCAATCGATATTTTAATTATCTGATTTTGGAAGATGTTTTAGGAAACACATTAATTCAGAAAAGAACCCAAAAAGGAATCTGGCATAATTTATATGAATTTCCGTTGTTGGAAACGGAATCAATTGTTGGTTTTAACGAAGTTTCCAAAAAAGCAAAAGATGAAATTTTTCCAGAATATACTATTATAAGTATAGAAGATTACAGTAAATCGACCATTGTACATAAGCTTTCGCATCAGCATCTGCATATACAATTCTGGAAAATCAAAGTGCAAGAAAAAATCGAAAACGGAATAGATTCCCAAAAATTAAAAACCTTTCCTTTTCCTATTGCGATATATAATTTTATAGAAAAGCAAGAAATAAATTGCTAAAAAAATGTATCTTTGGTAGAAATACCACCAAAAACTATGAACGGAACATTAAATAAAGTGATGCTTATTGGCCATTTAGGCGATGATGTAAAGATGCATTATTTTGATGGAGGAAACTGCATCGGACGTTTTCAGCTGGCTACAAATGAAGTGTATATCAATAAAACGACCAATGAGAAGATTACCTCTACAGAATGGCATAATTTGGTTGTGCGTAATAAAGCCGCAGAGATTTGCGAAAAATATCTTTCTAAAGGAGATAAAATTTATGTTGAAGGAAGAATAAAATCTCGTCAGTGGCAGACAGAAGATGGAACGACAAAATATACGACCGAAATTCAGGTTACAGAGTTTACTTTTCTGACAACCAAAAAAGAAACTGCTTATACAAAACAAAACCAGGATGTAGAGTCGGCAAAAAATACTAACTTTGATGCTGCTAACGAAGGGCTTCCAATTAATGATTTGCCTTTCTAGAGTGATGTTTAACTAATTTTATGCAATTTGGACCCAGAGCCCAGTTTACTTTTTTCTACCAATCTTGACGCCAATTTAATTATTGGTTTCGTCGGAATATTTGTTTTGTTATTTCTTTCAGCAATCGTTTCTGGTGCTGAAGTTGCTCTTTTTTCTTTGTCACAGCAAGATATCGACAATTCTTTAAACGATAATCCTGCAAAAGGAAAAATTATTTCAAATTTATTAGATAAGCCTAAAAAACTTCTAGCAACTTTATTGGTTGCAAATAACTTCTTCAATATCGGAGTAGTGATCCTATTTGCGTATATAGGACAAAATATTTTTGCCAATGTAGGTTCACCAGCTTTTAAATTTACGCTAGAAGTAATTCTGGTTACTTTCTTAATTTTATTATTTGGCGAAGTGCTTCCTAAGGTTTATGCAAGCAGAAATAGCATTCGATTTGCCAAACGTGTCGCTTATCCGCTGGCATTTTTAGATAAAGTGCTTTCTCCGATCAGTTTGCCAATGCGTGCTGTTACGATATATTTTCAAAACAAATTAGGAAAGCAAAAAAGTAATTTTTCTGTCAATCAACTTTCTCAGGCATTGGAACTTACGGATTCTGAAGGGACTTCAACAGAAGAACAGAAAATCCTTGAAGGAATTGTTTCTTTTGGAAATACCGATACAAAGCAGGTAATGAGTCCAAGAATTGATATTTTTGCATTGGAAATATCAGAAACATTCGCAGAAATTTATCCTAAGATAATCGAAACAGGATTTTCAAGAATTCCAGTTTATCGAGATAATATCGATCAAATTGAAGGCGTACTTTTCGTAAAAGATTTATTGCCTCATATTGATAAAGAAGAATTTGATTGGACTTCTTTGATCAGAGAAGCGTTCTTTGTTCCTGAGAATAAAAAACTGGATAATCTATTGAAGGATTTTCAGAGTTTAAAAAGCCATTTGGCAATTGTGGTTGATGAATATGGCGGAACTTCCGGATTGGTTTCTTTAGAAGATGTTATCGAGGAAATTGTAGGCGATATTAGTGATGAATTTGATGATGAAAATCTGAACTTCTCGCAAATTGATGAAAATAATTTTCTTTTTGAAGGAAAAATAAACTTGAAAGATTTCTACAGAATTGTAGATGTTGACGAAGATGTTTTTGAATCTCATAAGGGGGAAGCCGAAACATTGGCTGGATTTATTCTGGAGATTTTGGGTAATTTCCCGAAAAAGGATCAAAAAGTGCCTTTTGAAAACTGTATTTTCACCGTAGAAACAGTAGACAAAAAGCGTGTAAAACAAATAAAAGTAACCATAAATAAAAATGCTTAACAAAATACTTTCAATAACAGCAATTTTGCTTGCGCTAACGGTTATAAGCTGTAAAAAAGATGTTCTTCCGAAACCAGCTAGTTTCCTGCGATTAGATTATCCAGAAGCAAAATATGTGAATTTTGAAAACACTTGCCCGTTCACTTTTCAAATGAACGAGGATGCGATTATCAAAGGAGAAAAAGAATGCGGTTTTGCCATCACGTATCCAAAGATGAAAGCGACCATTTATTTGACGTACAAGCCAGTAAATGGCAATATTGATAAATTACTGCGTGATGCTCAAAAACTGACTTATGAGCACGTTATTAAAGCCGATGATATTCTGGAACAGCCATATTTAAATCCAGAGAAAAAGGTTTATGGAATGTTTTACCAAGTAGATGGAAATGCAGCGACAAATTCTCAGTTTTACGTTACCGACAGTACCAAACACTTTTTAATTGGTTCGATGTACTTTTATGCAAAACCAAACTTTGATTCGATTATGCCTGCTGCGAGTTACGTCAAAAATGATATGCAGCGTTTGATGGAAACGTTGAAGTGGAAGTAAAAATAGAAAGGATTCGATTTGAATCCTTTTTTCATTTTTAATATTTTAGGGTCTCATTCCGTAGGAATGTTTGGTTGGTAAAAAAAAACAACCAGATATTTTACGTTCCGTAGGAACGTTTGATATGCAGAATTGTCAAAAAAAAGTCAAAACCAGACGTTACTACGGAACGTAAAAGCCCATGATGATATAATTTTCTACCAACGAAATGTTCCTACGGAACAGTGTAGAGTAAAATAAAAATGGCTGTTTCAAAAATAGAAACAGCCATTTTTATTTCGTTGAAGTTCGAATTTAAGACTTAAAATTCGAAACCTTATATGTTTTTCCGTCTCCAGTTTCTTGAACCACTTTAGTTAAAGATTCTGGATTTTGAATTGTTTTGTCGAAACTTACCGTTGCTGTTTTTTTGTCAAAATCAACTGTTGCTTTTTCAACTCCGTCAAGATTTGCTAATTCTTCTTCGATAGTTTTAGCGCATCCAACTGCACACGTCATACCGTCAATTGTAAAGCTTGCAGTTTGAAGATTTTCAGCAGCGATTGGTTTGTGTTCTTTTGGAGCACTTTTTTCTTTATTTACGACTTCAAGACTTTTGTCTTCTGCTTTTTTACAGCCAACGAACACTAAACCAGCGATTGCTGCAGCGAATAAGATTTTTGAAATTTTCATTATATATTAAATTTTAGATTGCTAATTACTTGTTTGCAAAATTAATAAAAAGAGAGAGGTCAGTTCGTAAAATAATTACAAATTTGCAGTAAAATGCAATTTATGGAAACAAAACAGTTAAAGTGGATTTACTTAGCGATTCTTTCTCTTATTTGGGGAAGCTCTTTTATTCTGATCAAAAAAGGATTGGTTGGTTTAACCGCTGTTCAAGTAGGATCGTTCCGAATTATTTTTGCTGCGTTGTTTTTGCTAATTGTAGGGTTTAATAGTCTAAAAAAGATTTCACGCCGTCAATGGAAATTTGTTGCCATAACTTCGCTTTTCGGAACTTTCATGCCAGCGTATCTTTTTGCTATTGCAGAAACTCAGGTAAATAGTTCTATTGTGGCGATTTTAAATTCGCTAACGCCTTTAAATACTTTGGTTTTAGGAATTATAGCATTTGGAATTCAATTTCAAAAACGACAAGTTTTGGGCGTTTTTGTTGGACTTCTAGGATGTCTGCTTTTGGTTTTAAGTGGAGATTCTGCAAGTGGAACTCAAAATTATTTCTATGTCTTACTAGTGGTTATAGCAACGCTTAGCTACGCCATCAACGTCAATCTGATTAAAAAATATCTACACGATTTAAATTCGGTGAGTATAACAACAGGAAATTTTGCGGTTTTGCTTTTACCAGCATTAATTATTTTGAGCACAACCGATATTAGCCAAAAAATACATTTTGCAGAAACACAGCATTCTATACTTTTTGTGGCAATTTTAGGTATTCTAGGAACAGGAATCGCGAACATTCTCTTCTTTAAATTGATTCAGATGTCATCGCCAGTTTTTGCAACATCAGTAACGTATTTAATTCCGATCGTGGCATTTTTTTGGGGATTATTGGATAATGAATTCCTGACGCCAATTCAGTCTGTTGGTGCTTTTATTATTTTGATTGGAGTTTATCTGTCGGCTAAGAAGTGATTTTTGAATTATGAATTATAAATTAATGAGTTATAAGTGGATTGGCTTCGACTCCACTCAGTCTGACAAACATGATGAAATAAAAAAGCTTTGTCAAAGTTTCGAACTTTGACAAAGCCTTAAAATCTTAGCAACTTAGAACCTTAGAACCTTAGCATCTTAAAGGAAATCTTTCTCAGAAACTCCTTCGTTAATCTTGATATCAGACATTTTGATATCCAATTCAAAGCCTACATTTTGAACTAAGTTAAAAGGAACTTTAACGCCTTTTACTTCTTTGTAATCGTTGAAATTAGTGATTTGTTCAACTGATTTTCCGCCTTGTTCGCGAACTTTAGATTCGGCAGTTTTTAATCCTGATTTAACGTCGTAATAATATTTTGTTTTGCCGTCTTTAATGACATAGGCATCGCTTCCGTTAATTGGTTCAATTCCTTCTACTTTTAGATCGGTTCTTTTTACAAGCTGCAATTCTTCAAAAGGAGCTGCATTGGCTTTCATTTCAGCTAAATCTTCGCCTTCAAGGTTTTTTCTTTGCCCTTGCTGTTCAACGTAAGCGCCTTTTTCGTTAACTACCTGTTTCATTAAATTCATTGTTCCCATAGAAAGCGAAACCATCATTTTTCCTTTTGAATCTAATTTAGATGTAAAAGTCAATGGGGTAGGAGCTTGCGGAATCGTTGTGGAACCATTCATATATAATGTTTTTACAGCTGTAACTGCTTTTTCTCCGCCGATAGCATTAATATAGTTTTCAAAAACTTTTTTTGCGCTAATATCTTTTGGTGCTTCTTTTTTTGCTGATGGTTTTTCAACTGGATTTCCGTATTTATCGAAATACGAAATCGGAATCTGAAGTTTTTCTAAACCAGGAATAACATCAGATCCTTTTCCAACAATAACAATTCGCATATTGTCCAATAAAAAGTATTTGTTGGCAACGCGATAAATATCATCAGCAGTTACGTTATTGATGGTTTGAATGTATTTTTCGTAGAAATCAGCAGGAAGTTTTTCTGTTTCAATATTTAAGGCATAACGTGCAACAGCTTGAGGTTTTTCAACCTGCATTACAAATCTTCCTATATAACCTGCTTTTACGTTTCTTAAAACTTCTGGATCAACTCTTTCGGTTCTAATTCTTTTAATTTCTTTTACAAACTGAACAACTGCACTGTCTGTAACAGTATTTCTAACGGCCGAAGACGCTTTGAATTTAGTTACATATTTTCCGCTTCCAATGCTTGAATTTGCACCGTAAGTCCATGCGTGCTGCTCGCGAAGATTCATGTTTAAATAACTGTTAAAATCGCCTCCTAAAATTTGATTAGCAATAACTGCTGGGAAAAAATCAGGATCGCTCATTCTTAAATTAATAGTATTCACCAATGAAATTTCAGATTGAACGGCATTTGGAACGTCAACAAAATCTATTTGTAAATTTGAAACATTCGTCGGATTTGGATAAGTGTTTTTTGGCGCTGCTTGTTTTTTCCATCCGCTGAATAATTTTTCAACAGCTGTTTTTACCTCCTTAAATTTTACATCGCCAATAACCACCAAATAAGCATTTTCTGGAACAAAGTAAGTATTGTAATTGTTTTGAACATCTGCCAGCGTAACATTTTTTACAGTTTCTTCAGAAAGGTATTCTCCTGCAGGATGATTTTTTCCAAAAGCCAAAACATCTACGACTCTATTTGAAATGGCAGGAACGCTTTTTTCGTCGGCTTTTAATCCTTCCAAAAGTTTTGCTTTTTCTTTGTCAAATTCTGTCTGAGTGAAATTTGGCTGTAAGGCTCCTTCTGCCAAAAGTTCTAAAACACGTCCCGAATATTTTGATAATGTACTTGCATAAGCACCTTGAGAAGTGAAATTGATATTAGCTCCGTAAAAATCAATTTCTTCGTTAAAAGCTTCTTTAGTTGTTTTTTTGGTTCCGTTTCCGATTAAGCTGCTAGTTAATTCATCAACCCCTTTTTTATTTCCTTCAGTAAATGGAGCATTATCTAAAGTAAGTGTATAGCTCACTCTTGGCAATTTGTGGTTTTCAACAACCAAAACTTTCATACCGTTTGCTAAAACAAAGGTCTGGGGTTTTTTGATGTTGACTACTGGGGCATTTCCTGGTTTGGGTTGTGGACGATCTTGTGCTTGCATAATTCCAGTTAGGAAAATAAGGATTAAAAAAGTATGTATTTTTTTCATGATTCGATATTCTTAGTTTTGAGATTTGGCTGCTGGAATATAATCTAAAATCAAACGCTGATTCGGGTTCAAATACTTCTTGGCAACTTCTCTAATTTCTTCTCTTGTAATCGAGTGATAGATGTCGATTTCGGTATTGATCAAATTAACGTCTCCATAAAGTAAATAATACGAAGCAAGATTTTCTGCAATTCCTTCCACGCTTGAATTGGCGTTTACATAATTGTTATCGAATTTGTTCTGTAATTTTTGATAATCTTTTTCAGAAATAAGATCGGTTTGGATTTTTACAATTTCCTCATCCATTTCTTTTAAAATATCATTAATGGTGTAGGGAGCCATCGGCAGGCCGTAAAGAATGTATGTTCCGTAATCTTCTTGGCTAAATCCTACTGCGCCAATCTGTAGCGCCATTTTTTTATCGTCAACTATTTTTTTGTAAAGTTTAGAGCTTTTCCCATCACTCAAATAAGAAGAAATTAAGTCTAATACTCTAGCGTCTCTAGTTTTCATTGAAGGCGTTCTGTATGAAGCCACAATCATCGGAATCTGAATGTTCGGATCTTCGTAAGTAGCCTTAATGGTTTGTGTAATTGGCTCTTCAGTAAAAGTTTGCTTTTCAACTTCTTCACCTCTTGGAATTGGTCCGAAATATTTCTGAATCCATTCTTTTGTTTTTGTTTTTTCGAAATCTCCGGCAACCACTAAAACGGCATTGTTTGGTGTGTAGAATTTTTTATTAAAAGCCTGAAATTCTTCCAGAGTTGCCGCGTCCAAGTCTTTCATTGAACCGATAGTCGTCCATCTATAAGGGTGATTTTTGAACATGTTTTTCTTAACCTCTGCCAGAATATTTCCATACGGCTGATTGTCGTAACGCATTCTTTTTTCCTCTTTTACAACTTCATTTTGTGTATCTACGCCAACTTTGTTGATGATAGGATGCATTAATCTTTCAGATTCCATCCATAAGCCAAGCTCTAAGCTGTTAGAGGGAAAAACTTCATAATAATACGTTCTATCGTCAGAAGTGTTAGCATTGTTAACTCCACCATTTGCGGTAACGATTTTCATCCATTCCCCGCGTTTTATATTCTGAGTTCCTTCAAATAATAAATGCTCAAAGAAGTGTGCAAAACCTGTTCGGTCGGGACGTTCGTCTTTTGATCCAACATGGTACATTACCGAGGTGATAACAACAGGAGCAGAAGGATCATTGTGTAAAATGACATGCAATCCATTGTCTAAATCGTATTCTTCAAAAGCTACTTTTTGGGCATGAGCCACTCCGCCAAGCATTAATGCTGCACTTAACATCATTATTGATTTTTTCATAAAGATTAATAATTTTAAAATATCAACAATAGTAGGTAGACAAGAGTTGATTTTAGTTACATCAAAAATAGTTTTTTTTAGTTATGTATTGCAGAATTGTTTTCAAATAAATGCTATTTTAACAATCTTTTACTTTAAATTAATTTTGTTTTCTGTGCGGAACTGCTTGAAAAACAAGGATTTTTTAGCAGAAAATATTTTTGCTTTTATGGGTTGCATAGTAAATTATTAGTTGTATATTTGCAACCTTAAAATTCAATAAATCAATTTGATATGTATGCAATCGTAGAGATAGCAGGGCAACAATTTAAAGTAAGCAAAGACTTAAAGGTTTATGTTCACCGTTTAGCTAACGAAGAAGGTTCAAAAGTTTCTTTTGACAAAGTTCTTTTGTTAGATGACAATGGAAATGTAACTTTAGGCGCCCCAGCTATAGAAGGTGCTTCAGTAGAAGCTAAAGTGTTACAACACTTAAAAGGAGATAAAGTTATCGTTTTCAAAAAGAAAAGAAGAAAAGGATACAAAAAAAGAAATGGTCACAGACAATATCTTACTCAAATTGTAATTGAAGGTATTACTGCAGCAGGAGGAACAAAAAAAGCAGCAGCTAAAAAAGCAGTTGTAGCAGAAGATGCAGCAGCTACTGAAGAAGTAGAAGCAGCTCCAAAAGCAAAAAAAGCAGCTCCAAAAGCAAAAAAAGAGACTACTAAAGAATAATAACAATATTTAAACTCATACGTCATGGCTCACAAGAAAGGTGTCGGTAGTTCGAAGAATGGTAGAGAATCAGAATCAAAACGTCTAGGCGTTAAGATTTATGGTGGTCAAGCTGCTATTGCTGGAAACATCATCGTTAGACAAAGAGGTTCAAAACACAATCCAGGTGAAAACGTTTACATCAGTAAAGATCACACTTTACATGCTAAAGTTGATGGAGTTGTTAAGTTCCAAAAGAAAAGAGATAACAAATCTTATGTATCTATTATCCCATTCGAGGCATAATAATCATAGATTACTTTTTATAAAAAACCCGTTCTGAAAAGATCGGGTTTTTTATTTTTAATACATTGTGATTTAGTAGAAAACTTACATTTGTAAAATTGGGGATAATTGGATATCTTCAAACTCTTTAAATGTTATAAGTTGAAAAAAATATTTTTATTTGCCCTTTTGTTCTGTATAAGCACTTACGGTAAAGTTGTATCAGATAGTGTTGCTATTCATTTGAGTGTTTTAAGCAATAAGCAGAAAAATGTTCTGTATGAATTTGAAGTTCTAAATAAGAATGGTTTCAATACAAATAAGTTTTGGAATGCGCATAAAAATGAACTTCCTGATTTAAGTAATAATCTAAGAGATGAGCTAGCAAAAGAGATTTTTCTAAATTCAGATATTGTTTATACTCCGCAAAAAGATTCTGCTGTTCAATTGTGGATGCAGACGCAATTGCTAACCAATTGGATGTTTTATCTTTCTGCATTTATAGCTATTTGTGCTGTTATTGCTTTGTTTAAAAAATATTGGAGTCTACTAATTCGATTTTTGGTGAATCATTTGGCTCCTATAGTAAGGATTTTGTTTTCACCGGTTTTACTGACTCTTGAATTGCTTTTAATTGGAGCAGCTTGTGTAATTTATGGCTGTATTGTTGAAGAATTTGTATTGCGAACCGTAATTATACATCTAGGCTTGTTTTTGTTATGGAGTCAGTCTACGGCTTTGTTTACAAAAGAATACTGGATTAAGAAGTATGCTTATGAAATAGAAAATAATTTTTGGGGCAAAGATTCTTGGGAAACCATAAAAACGATATGTTTTCCGGCTTTTATAGTTACAATTGCACTTTTATATGTGCTGTATAAAGTTCCTGCCGATATTTTTTATAATTACGAAGTAGTTTTGTCTGGAATTGCTGCGGTTTATGCTTTGCCTTTCTGGCGTTCCTTAGAAAAATATATTTATCCTGTTTTATTTCCCTTTTATAAAGAAGATGATAGAGACAGAAGCGTTAATTCTCTTGCGGCTTGCACTGTTGTTGCGGTTATTGTCGCGATAGTATTGGCACTGCAAGAAAATCTTATTTTTTATAATATTATCTCGGCTCTAATTGGTTTATTGATATTGTCATTTTTAATTTTATCATTAAAAATGAATCATAAATACAGTTTTAGAAACTATTATTTTATACAATTAGTCACCCTTCTGTTTTTTAGCGCCGTTTTTATGTACGGTTTTTATCTTCACTTAAACGAAGTGATCTGGTTTACAATTATAGGATCAACTTTGTTTATAATACTAAAGTACATGGAAGCTTTTTCTTTTTTCTCAGATTGGAAAAGAGGAAGAGGCTGGGCATGGAAACTTCTTGGTTTAGCTTTACTGTTGTGGCTGATGGGAAAAGGGATTTTATATCTTTCTACACAAATATTTACAGTTTAAGTTATCTGTAAAAGAAAAACCTTGTCAAAGTTTTAAACTTTGACAAAGGTTAATATGTGGAGATCTAGTTTGGAATTTTGTAGTTTGAAATTTTAATCTTCAGTATCCTTAGTTTCTTCCAAATCTTCTGTTTTCTTACCGACTTTTACTTTTGGATTATCTTGAGTTCCAGTAACCGTTAATGGAATTCCGAAAATACCAAAAGGAGGTAATCCTAAACGCATTTTTAAGTTCAGTTTTCCGTCTAGGCTTGTTGTGCCTTCAATTCTTGGTCTAAAGCCTGCAAACTTAAATTTAAAGCGGTCTACAGTTATGATATTGTTCTTAACCGTTGTTTTAATGTCCACTTTAGAAAGATCTGGATTTTTCATAGATTCAGAATTGGTTTGCTTGCTTACGGCATTAAACATTTTCAAACCTCTAACTTTTACATCTTTTACAGAAAGAGTTCCGCCACCAATAAGAGAAGGATAAACAGGATTCATATTTCCGTTTAAACGGCCTTTAAGCTGGTAATCTAATGAAACAATTCCTTGCGCTTTTTCTGCGGCACTTGCCATTTTTCTGAAAACTTCGATTTCATTATACGCTCGTTTTATATCAAAATCGGTTGCTTTGATGGCGTAATCAAAATTGGCTTTTTGTGGCGTTACAGCTTGATAATTGGCATTCATAGAAACGTTGCATCCAATTAAATTAAAACCAGTATTCTGCATGGTCAATTTGCCATTTTTCATAGTTAGATTTCCAGTTGCATTTTGAAGATTTAATTTGTCAAAATATACTTTTTGAGCATTGGCAATCAACTGTAAGTTTAAATTGGTTGGAATAATGATAACGCCAGTCTGAGTGTTTTCAGATGGTTTTGCTTCTTTTTTAGGAGCAGAAGTCTGTGTTACAGATGTATTTGGATCTACGCTCGACATGAATTCGTCAACATTTATATATCGAGAAGTAACTTTAAAAGAGCCTTTTAAAACACCTTTGGTCGTCATGTAATTGAAAACGTTCTGTAAATATCCATTCATTTTAAAATCAGATTGCCCGTATGCAGCAAGGAAATTATTGAAAGACATTTTATCCTGATTGATTTTAAAAATTCCTTCTTTGATAATAAATTTCTTTGGGAGGTATTCAGAAGCAATTCCGATATTTCTTAATTCGAGCGTTCCTTTATTGTTTAATTTGCTGTAATTGCCTTTTTCAGCATCACTTTGTTTTCCTTTTAAAGATACGTCGGCTTTTACAAAACCATCTAAATCAAGACCTTTCTGAGAGAAAACTTTGTAAATTCGGCTGATGTCCAATTCACCTTTGGCTTTTACATCATAAGTCAAATCGTCAAAATTGCTTAAATCAGCTTGCACAAAAACAGGTTTGCCTTCAAAAGTAAATTGTGTTGGTTGTAAATTTACTTTCAGATCGGCAAATGTTCCTTTCTGGTTTTCTATTTTTGATTTAATCGTAATATCTGTAATCGGATTTGGATAGTATGGCGTTTTTAAATAACCGTTATCCAAATTAAGAACTCCGTTTGTAACAGGGAAACGTTTGTTTTTTTGATCAAAGATTCCGTTTGCTTTTACATCGCCGGCCAAAGTTCCTTTTAATTCGATATCAGGAATCCCAAGTGACTTGATTAATTTCTCAAGATCAATTTTAGCTTTAAAATCAGCATTAATATCTGGCGTGTTTACGCCTTTAATCAAGAATTTCGATTTTAAATAATCCTGATTGATGTTTAGCGATAAGTTTTTTGCGTCAACAATTACCAAATCTGGATTTAGAGAAGGGACAGTTGTTTTGATGTCTAAATTAAGGTTGGAGACAGGAAATGCGCTTTTGTTATAATTGACAAAACCGTCAGTTACTTTTACATCCAAATCTAAATCCGGCGCAATGTTTTCAGAAGTAATATATTTTCCTTTTAAGGTCAAAAGCAGATCTGTATTGCCTTTTAAATCTGTTTTAGAAAGCCATGTAATGTATTTTGGAGGCAATGCTGTAAAGACGTCATAAAGTTTGCTGTTATTAGATTTAATAACGAAATCCATATTGTAGCCGTCCTTTAAAATATCGAATTTCCCTTTAAAATCGACCAACAGCTGGTTGATTTTAAGGTTGTTTTGCTGGAAAAAGAAAGAAAGCGAGTTGATGTTTACTTTTGTAATCAGATCAGCATCAATCTTTTTGTTCATTAAATATGGTTCGTCTTCGTAGACGATATTTAATTTTTCGATGTTCGCTTTAGAATATAAATCGAAAACAGCTTTGTTTAAATCTCCTTTTCCTAAATAGTTAAATCCGTATGCGTCAAAATGGACTTTAGTCGATTTATCATCATAAACAATTTTACTGTTTAAAATTTCGATTCGTTCTAGTTTTAGCGCTGTATCACTGCTGTCCTTAGCTTTAGAAGCCTGTTCTTGTGATTTGTAGATGTTGTAATTCGCTTCTCCTTCCGGATTTACTTTTACGTTTATAAAAGAATCTGATAAATAAATCTGATCAATTTTTACCGATTTGCTGAAAATCAGACTCGCTACATTTATTCCGAAAGAAACCTCTTTTGCGGTAATGAATTTTTCGTTGGTATATGGAGCCGAACCATTCAAACTTAAGTTGTCTAAGGTCAAGGTAAGTGATGGAAAATGGTGAAAAAATGACACCGAAACATCAGAATAATTCAGTTCAGCGCTTAATCTTTCGTTAGCCGTTTTCTTAATTTGTTCTTTAATCTGATCCTCAAAGACGATAGGCGTTAAAAATAATAATCCGATAATTACCGCAAAGGTTATTCCGGTATACTTCGCAATTTTAAAAACGATTGATCTGGATTTATTTTTCTGCATAGCGAATTGTGGTTTTTATATTAAAATAGAATTGAAAAAGAATATAATTTATCCGTGAACGGTTTCACTTTTACCATAATTGGTAATGATAGAACCTTCATATTCAATCCATTCCTTCCATCTTTTATCAATGTCAATATTGTCTTGATATTTTCTGGCAAATCCTAAAAAAGTAGTGTAATGTCCTGCTTCAGAAATCATTAAATCGCGGTAGAATTTAGCCAATTCTTCGTCTTTTATATTTTCTGAAAGCACTTTAAAGCGTTCGCAGCTTCTGGCCTCAATCATTGCCGAAAACAATAATCTGTCGCACAGAGCATCTCTTCTGCTTCCGTCTTTTTTCATGAATTTGAAAAGTTCATTTACATAATGATCTTTTCGTTCACGTCCCAAAGTAAGTCCGCGTTGTTTTATAATGTTATGAACCATCTGAAAATGTTCCAGTTCTTCTCTGGCAATTTTAAGCATTTCGGTTACCAGTTCTTCAATTTCAGAGTTGTAAGTGACGATACTAATCGCGTTTGAAGCCGCTTTTTGTTCGCACCAGGCATGATCCGTTAAAATTTCTTCGATATTTGACTCAACGATATTTACCCAGCGAGGGTCTGTAGCTAATTTTAATCCCAACATAATTTCCCAGCATTTAGATTTTGCAAAATTAGTGTTTTTTTGCGACCGAATTTCAGGAAATTGGGTGCAAATCCGCGGAAAAAAGCATTATTTTGTAATGTGAAACAAAGTTTATGAATCAAATAAAAAAACTTTTAATTGTTGGGTTTGTCTGGCCCGAGCCAAAGTCTTCTGCAGCAGGCGGAAGAATGATGCAATTGATTTCTATTTTTAAGGAAAATGGATTTGAAATCACATTTGCAAGTGCGGCTCAGGACAGCGATTTTATGGTTGATTTGTCTGAATTTGGAGTAATAAAAAAAAGCATCGAACTTAATTCTTCAAGTTTTGATGATTTTGTAGCCGAATTAAATCCAGATGTTGTCTTATTTGATCGTTTTATGGTCGAAGAACAGTTTGGTTGGCGAGTTGTTGAAAAATGCCCAAATGCAATCCGAATTTTAGATACGGAAGATTTGCATTGTCTGCGAACCGCAAGGCAAAAAGCATTTAAAGAAAACCGCATTTTTGAACTAGAAGATTTACTGTCTGAAGAAGTAGCAAAAAGAGAAATTGCCAGTATTTTACGTTGCGATTTATCTTTGATTATATCAGAATTTGAAATGAATATTCTGAAAGAGGTTTTTAAAATCAATGAGGATTTACTCTTTTATCTTCCTTTTTTGGTTGATGAAATGAAAGAAGAAGATTTGCTAGAATTGCCTTCTTTTGAAAAACGAAATGATTTTGTTTTTATTGGAAATTTTCTTCACGAGCCCAATTGGAATACCGTTCAATATTTAAAAGAAGCCATTTGGCCTATTATAAAAAAAGATTTTCCAGAAGCAGTTTTGAAGGTTTATGGTGCTTATCCTTCGCAAAAAGTATTGCAGTTGCATCAGCCTAAAAACGGGTTTTTCATTATGGGAAGGGCAGAAGATGCTAATGAAATTGTGAAAAATGCCAAAGTAGTTTTAGCGCCAATTAGTTTTGGAGCAGGTCTGAAAGGAAAATTATTAGAAGCTATGCAATGCGGAACGCCAAGCGCAACAACATCTGTTGGTTCTGAAGCTATGCACGGCGGTCTGCCTTGGAATGGCTGTATTGAAGATGATGCAGTAGAATTTGCTAAAAAAGCTATTGCGCTGTATCAAAATGAAAATCTTTGGAAGCAGTCTCAAAAAACCGGAATCGAAATCATCAATAAATGTTATCAGAAAAGTAATTACTCAAATGAATTAATTTCATTGGTAAATTCTCTTTTGATTGATTCCAAAAGTCATCGTCTTCACAATTTTATGGGAAATCTGCTGCAGCATCATGCGTTTAAAAGTACAATGTATATGTCCAAATGGATTGAAGCGAAGAATAAATAATCTCAGTTTTCAGGTCAGTGATTACTGATAAACTGCGACTGAAAACTGCGACTTCAAACTTTAAGCATCCATTTTGCCAAAACCTACTGTTTCACGATAAATTTGAGGAGAAACATCGGCATTCGTCTTAAAGAAACGGCTGAAATAATGCTCATCGTCATAGCCTAATTCGTACGCGATTTCTTTTACAGTTTTGTTGGTTAGATAAAGTTCTCTTTTAGCTTCAATAATAATTCTTTCCGAAATTAAATCAGTTAAAGTTTTATTGAAATAGTTCTTAGACAATTTCGCCAGTGCTTTTGGAGAAATATTCAATAATTCGGCATAATTTCCGGCAGAATGTTTGGTTTTAAAATTCAATTCAATCGCATCTTTCAAGCTTTGAAGAATGACAGGTTCTTTAGAATCTGGAACCGATTTCATTTCTTCCAATTGCTCTGTTTTTAGCCTTGAAGCCGTAATTAGAAAAATCTTTAAATAAGAAATTAGCAATTCATATTGTGCCAATTCTGCGTTTTGAATTTCAGCTTTCATTTGATCAATAACCATATTAAAAGTTTGCGAAGCTTGTTCTGTAACTTGCACATATGGAGGTTGGTAAATGTTATTGAACAAAACACCATTGCACGAAACCTCTTTTGATGCATATGAATGCAGTAAAAATCAGGATGAAAATGAATGGCAATTCCTTCAATCGGTTCGCTTACACAAAGCATAAAAGGCTGATACGGAGAAAAGGCGAGAAGTGAGTTTTCTTCAAAATGATGTTCTGCAAAATCAACTTTTACTTTGCCTTTTCCTTTAGTGACCCAAATTAAAGAGTAATAATTGTTTCGCTGTAAATGGTCGAAATGGCTGTTGTCATCAAAAGGAAGAATTTTAAAAGCTAAATTTCCGTTTTGCGGATTGATTAAAGTAAAAACATTTTGAGAACTCATGAGTTTTTGTTTTTGAAAGCATAAAGATAGCCATGAAATAAATCCGTAGCTATCTTTATAAATTGTTTTTTGTTATAGTAAATGTGTAAATCTTGATTAAACTGTTGGGAAGTCTATTTCAGTATTTGCTACATTATTAAAGTAGTTTGTTAAAACGTTTAAAGCTACGTGACCGATAGTTTCTGCAATTTCAGCATCAGAAACTCCTGCATTTTTGGCTTTATTTACATCTTCATCGTTTACTAAACCGCCTTTACTGATTAGTGTTTTGGCCAATTGTAAAATCGCTTCTGTTTTCGCGTCATCAGAATTTCCAGATCTTGCTGCTTTTAAAACTGCTGGATCTGCTTTTACTAATTTTTCTCCTATAAAAGTGTGAGCTGCTAAACAGTAATCGCAAGAGTTGCTTTCTGAGACTGCCAAAGCGATTAGTTCTCCTGTTTTTGCACTTAATTTTCCGTGGCTCAAAGCGCCGCTTAGGTTTAAATATCCTTCCAAAACTGCTGGAGAATTTCCCATTGTTCTCATCATGTTTGGTACAACGCCTAATTTTGCTTGAACTGCGTTGAATAAATCTTTAGTTTTTCCTGTTACTTCTTCTGGGTTTAATGCTGTTAATCGTGCCATTTTATTTAATTTTTTAAAGTTGTTATTTGTTGTTGTCTTTTGACATTACAAAGTTGCGACGATTACAGGTTTTAGAACATGGAGAATGTACGCTATGTGATGGATAATTTTCCCTGATGTTTTATAGGAGCTATTTCCCGCTATCCGTTCCAATCTTTTGTGCCGAACACCGGCACAAAAGGATTTCCACTTCTATCGGGGCTAGGGCACTCGTTTTTATAAGATTGTTTTTCGTGTAGTTTGTCATTTCGAGGAACGAGAAATCGCACTAGAAATTCTGCAAACAATTCACGCAATCTTGTCATTTCGACGAAGGAGAAATCTTCGCGAGTAACTCCACAATGAGAATCCAATCTTTGTTGAGCTTCTTGTGAAGATTTCTCCTTCGTCGAAATGACAAATAAGGCGTAAAAAAAGAGGCTGTTCCTAAAGAACAGCCTCTTTTTAGAGTTATAATTTTGAAAAAACTATTTCAAAACACTTGCAGCATCCTGAATAGTGGTTGCATGATAACCAGATTTTGCTTTATCGAAAACTTTTTTAGCCCAAACTTTTCCTTCTGGAGTTTTGACCATTTCTTTGTAAAGCATCATGATAGATCCAGTTCTGCTGCTTCCAATTAAGAATTGCTCAATTGCAGGATCAGCAGCTTTATATTGATGACGAATGGCTTGAACAAACCATTGGCGCTTAATAATGAAATTACCTCCTTTAGTAAAGTTGAATTCTTTATCAATTGCTTCCATTTCTTTTGCTGTAATATCAGCTGGAAGATGGTCAATAAAATGTTGTTTTTCGGCAGTAGTTGTGATTTTTTTGCTTAAACCAGCGACGCCAGTTTCTCTCCAGCTTTTTTGAATTGCGTCAATTGCATCAAAATCGGCTGAACTTACAGGAACGATGTTTGATGGAATTCCTGGTTTGTAAATCCAGTTATCTAATTGGATTTTATCTGCTAAAGCTTTATCTCCTTTGATAAGATTTTCGTTTAAATACTTTACAAAATCTTCTGTTGTGATAGATTGAAAAGCATGAGAATCAAAATAGTTTTTAATGAATGGATCAAATTTGTCGCGTCCAACGGCATTTTCAATAACTCTTAAAAAAGAATATCCTTTTACATAAGGAATCATGCTAATTCCGTCGTCAGGATTTCTTCCTGTCAAACTAACTTTTAATCTTGTATCTGGATTTGTGTCTCCATATTCAGCAACATTATCAACCAATTCTTTGTTGGTGATAACGTTTTGCATGTCAAATTCTTTTTTTCCGAAGATTGCTTCTCCAATTCTGTGTTCAACATAAGTGGTAAAACCTTCGTTTAACCAAATATCATCCCAAGTTGCGTTTGTAACTAGGTTTCCGCTCCAGCTGTGTCCTAATTCGTGTGCTAACAAACTCGTAAGCGAACGATCTCCAGCAAGTACTCCTGGAGTTAAGAAAGTCAAGTTCGGATTCTCCATTCCGCCATAAGGGAAACTTGGAGGTGAAACCAAAACATCATAACGTCCCCATCTGTATGGTCCGTATAATTTTTCTGCTGCATTTACCATTTTGCCTAGCTCAGCAAATTCATAAGCAGCGCTTTTTAAAACAGATGGTTCTGCATAAACTCCAGTTCTTTTGTCTATTGCCTGAAATTCGATGTCTCCAACTGCAATTGCCATTAAATAAGAAGGAATTGCTTTGTCTTGTTTGAAAGTATAAACTCCAGTCTCATTTTTCTTCTGCGGATTTACAGCGCTCATAACCGCTAATAAATCTTTCGGAACCGTAACTTTTGCATTGTAAGTAAAACGAACTCCTGGCGAATCTTGACATGGAATCCAAGTTCTAGACCAAACGCTTTCGCCTTGAGAGAAAACAAAAGGTTTCTTTTTGTCTGCAGTTTGTTCTGGTTTAAGCCATTGTAGTGCAACACCATCTTTAGTGGTGTTGTAGTAAATGTTTACTTTAGTCGTGTTGGGTTCAATAGTGATATGAAGCGGTTTCCCGTGAAATTCTGTGTCTTTTCCAAGCTCGAATTTAGTTTCTTTTTCTTCGTCGCCTAAAGTTACTTTGGTAATATTTAAAGTGTTTTCGTCGAAAATAATTTCATTTCCTTTACTGATGTTGTCAATTGTCCAAGATGCTTTTCCTGAAATGGTCTGAGTGTCAAAATCAACTTTGATGTCCAAATCAAGATGTTTTGCAACAGCAAGTTCTGGTTTAGAGTAACTGTGTTCGTCTGTAACAGCAGCAGTTTTTTCTGTTTTCTCTTTTTTCTGGCAGGCAATTGCTGTCAGAAATAAAGTGACAAGAATTAGTTTCTTCATTTTGCGAGGTTTTGAATTTGAGGATGAAAATTAAATAAAAAATCCCATTTTGAATAAACAAAATGGGATTTAATTATAAAATTAACAACGATTACGCCAACATTGTAACTGGGCTTTCGATGTATTGTTTTAATGTTTGTAAGAACTGAGCGCCAGTTGCACCGTCAATTGTTCTGTGGTCGCAAGCTAATGATAACATCATTGTGTTTCCAACTACGATTTGACCGTTTTTAACTACTGGTTTCTCCACAATTGCACCTACAGAAAGGATTGCAGAGTTTGGCTGGTTGATAATTGAATTGAATTCAGTGATACCAAACATACCAAGGTTAGATACTGTAAAAGTACTTCCTTCCATTTCTTGTGGTCCCAATTTTTTGTTTTTAGCTCTTCCAGCAAGGTCTCTCACTGAACCTCCAATTTGAGATAAACTCATAGCGTCAGTAAATTTCAATACAGGAACAACTAATCCGTCTTCAACAGCTACAGCAACACCAATGTTTACGTGGTGGTTGATGATGATAGCATCTTCTTTCCAAGTAGAGTTGATTTTTGGGTGTTTTTTCAATGCTAAAGCACAAGCTTTGATTACCATATCGTTGAAAGATACTTTTGTATCTGGAACGCTGTTGATAGCGGCTCTAGCTTGCATAGCTTCGTCCATACTTACTTCGATCACTAAGTTGTAGTGAGGAGCAGTGAATAAAGATTCAGAAAGACGTTTTGCAATGATTTTACGCATTTGAGAATTTTTGATCTCTTCTGTGTAAACTTCACCAGCAGGAATGAATACTTTTGGAGCAGCAGGAGCAGATGCTTCTTGTTTAGCAGCAGGTGCTAAAGCAGTAGTTTGTGCTTGTGCAGATGGAGTAAAGTTCTCGATATCGCTTTTTACGATTCTTCCGTTTTCTCCAGATCCTTTAACTTGGCTTAATTGAATTCCTTTATCAGAAGCAATTTTTTTAGCTAATGGAGAAGCTAAAATTCTTCCTCCGTTTGAAGTTTCAGCAACAGCTTCTGTCGCTTGTGTAGCAGCAGGTGTAGCTTTTGTTTCTTCGGCAGCAGGAGCGCTTGCAGTTGCAGCGCCACCAGCAGTAAAGTTATCAGCAACTCCAGAAATGTCAGTTCCTGCAGGTCCGATGATAGCTAATAAGCTGTCAACAGGAGCAGTGCTTCCTTCTTGAATTCCGATGTATAATAATGTTCCAGCATTGAAAGACTCAAACTCCATAGTAGCTTTGTCAGTTTCAATTTCTGCTAAAATATCTCCTTCAGCTACAGTATCACCAACTTTTTTCAACCAAGTTGCTACTGTACCTTCTGTCATTGTATCACTTAAACGTGGCATAGTTACTACTACAACACCTTTTGGTAATTCAGCTGCAGCTTTTGCAGGAGCAGCAGCTTCAGTTTTTGCTTCAGCAGCAGGAGCATCCGCTTTTGGAGCTTCAGCAGCTGGAGCGTCACCACCAGCTAAAAGAGCAGAAATATCTTCTCCTTCTTTACCAATGATTGCTAATAATGAATCAACAGGAGCAGTTTCTCCAGCTTGAATTCCGATATGTAAAAGAGTTCCTTCGTTAAAAGATTCGAACTCCATTGTTGCTTTGTCTGTTTCAATTTCAGCTAAGATATCACCTTCGCTTACTTTGTCGCCTACTTTTTTAAGCCAAGTTGCTACCGTTCCTTCAGTCATAGTATCGCTCAAACGAGGCATTGTTACTTTAATCGCCATGATATTATAATTTATGAGGTGTAAATGGATAGTCTTCTTGTGCGTATACTACATCGTATAATTGTTGTAAGTCTGGGTATGGAGATTCTTCGGCAAATTTCGCACACTCTTCAACCAAGTCTTTAACTCTTTGGTCAATTACTTCAATTTCTTCTTCAGTAGCATATTTTTGATCCAAGATTACATCAAGAACTTGAGTAATTGGGTCGATTTTTTTGTACTCTTCAACCTCTTCTTTAGAACGGTATAATTGTGCATCAGACATAGAGTGTCCTCTGTAACGGTACGTTTTCATTTCAAGGAAAGTTGGTCCATCTCCGCGACGAGCTCTTTCGATAGCTTCGTGCATTGCTTCAGCAACTTTTACAGGGTTCATTCCGTCAACAGGTCCGCAAGGCATTTCGTAACCTAAACCTAATTTCCAGATGTCAGTGTGGTTTGCAGTTCTTTCTACAGAAGTTCCCATTGCATAACCGTTGTTTTCAACGATAAACACAACTGGAAGTTTCCATAACATTGCCATATTGAAAGCTTCGTGAAGAGAACCTTGTCTAGCAGCTCCGTCACCAAAATAAGTTAAGGTAACACCGCCAGTGTTAAAATATTTGTCTGCGAAAGCAATACCAGCTCCCACAGGAATTTGAGCACCTACGATTCCGTGCCCACCATAAAAACCATGTTCTTTAGAGAAAATGTGCATAGAACCTCCCATACCTTTAGAAGTCCCTGTTGCTTTTCCTAAAAGTTCTGCCATTACGTTTCTAGGATCAACTCCCATACCGATTGGCTGAACGTGGTTTCTGTAAGCAGTAATCATTTTGTCTTTGGTCAAATCCATAGCGTGCAATGCGCCAGCTAATACAGCTTCTTGACCATTATATAGGTGTAGAAAACCTCTAACTTTTTGTTGGATGTATAATGCTGCAAGTTTGTCTTCAAACTTTCTCCAAAGCAGCATGTCCTCATACCACTTTAAATATACCTCTTTTGTAACTTCTTTCATCTGAATTCTTTCTTTTGCTAAAGTTGTTTGTGTTATCGATTATTGTGCCTGTAACGCAAAATAGTTTCCTCCCACAAATTTGCGCCCGAAAGGTCGGGATGCAAAAATAAGACATTACATTTAAGAACTAAAATTAAATGACTACTTTTTGGCTTTTTTTTACAAGAACTTTTTATCGAACATCAAAGGGAGTAAGTTTTTCAAAGATGAAGATTTGTAAACTTCGCCAATTTCTCCCATAAAATAGATTTCTATAGGAGTGTCTTGTTTTATCTCATATTCTGCTATTGATTGTCGGCAAGATCCGCAAGGCGGAATAGGAGCAGTAGTCTGATTGGTGTCTGAAGCTGCTGTAATTGCCATTTTCAAGATTTTTGCTTCTGGATAAGTGCTTCCTGCATAAAAAATAGCAGTTCGTTCAGCACAAAGTCCAGACGGATAAGCCGCATTTTCTTGATTGGAACCTAAAATAACTTTTCCATTATCTAGAAGTAAAGCAGCGCCAACTTTAAACTTTGAATAAGGTGCATAAGCTTTTTTTCTGATTTCTACAGCTTGATTCATTAAATCCTGAATTTCGGCTGGAAGTTCATTTAAATTGTCAAATATTGTAAATGAAGAGGTTATATTGATTTCTTTCATCTGTTTATAAGGGAAAAAAAATCCAAATTCCTAAAATGCCGGAATTTGGATTGAATTATTTTTATTTTAATCTTTTCTCTTTAGTAATTATCGTATTTGTCTCCAAAGTTAAACGTTAAAGAGAAACGAAGTGTATTTTCTAAAGGGTTTTTTATTTTTGAAGCTGAGAATAAGTACGAAACATCAATTTTCATGATGTTGTACTTAAATCCTGCTCCTAAAGAGAAAAATTGCTTAGCACCTTTCTCTGGGCTTTCGTGGTAATATCCTAAACGGAAAGCAAAAGCATCTTGATACATGTATTCCCCAGCGATACTGTAAGTTACCTCTTTCATTTCTTCTTTAAATCCGCCTGGAGCATCGCCAAAAGATTTAAACATTCCTTCAAACCAGCCAATATCGTTATAATTTCTATAGCCAATATCTGTTGCTTCTTGTTGCGAAATATCTTCAGGATCGTCAAAATCTCCGTCGCCATTTACGTCAACTGGGGTTCCGATTCCTGGAGGTGTTGGAACTAAAAGTTTAGTAAGTTCGGCACTTAATGTAAGTTTATTGTAGTCGTCGAAAATAAAATCAAATCCTCCTCCTAATCTTAAATTGGCAGGTAAGAAGTTTGAGCTTACATTGTCATTGTCGTAACTGATTTTTGGTCCCATATTCTGAAGGTTGATACCAGCTCTCCATCTTCCGTTGAAATCCTGATAAGCAATTTCTTCCGATTGGTAAAAAGCAGCTACGTCAACAGCAAAAGAGCTTGCAGATGTGGCGTCAACTTCTTCTGAAGCAACTTTTAAATTCGAATTAATAAAACGCGCAGCAACAGCCATAGAGAATTTGTCGCTTAGTTTAAGCGAATATGATCCGTCTAAAGCAAATTCGTTAGGATTAACTTCTCTTACTGCCTCATTCGGATCTCCAGTATATCTTAGCTCGATTCCTCCAAAACCAAAATAACGAAAACTTCCTGCAAACGCGCTTCGTTCGTTGATTTTGTTGTAATACGTAACTTGACCCAATGAAATATCATTGGCAAGATCTGTTAAATAAGGAGTGTAACTGATAGAAAGGCCTTGTGCATCTTCAGAAAATGCATACTTAGCAGGATTCCATTGTTGTGAGAAAACGTCTGCAGAAGTGGCAACACCTTGGTCAGCCAAACCTGCTGCTCTAGCATCAGCAGCGACTAATAAAAATGGCACTCCAGTGACTATAGGCCTTGATTCCTGAGCCTTTGAAGTGTAAATGCTAAAAATACAAATTAATAAAAGTGATAGTTTTTTCATTTATTGGATTAGTGTTTTGGTGATGCAAATATATATAATATTATAGGATGACAAGCTTTTCGTATTTTTCTGCTTTTTTATTTGTTAAATTAGATTTTACAGTCAGTTTGTAAATATACACTCCTTTTCCGATTCTATCGCCAAAATCGTCTCTTCCGTCCCATGTTATTTCTCTCGATAAAAATCCTTCTGTCGTAACGGTTTGATTTTTTGTCCAGACTACTTTTCCTGTAATAGTCATTACCTGAACTTGCACATCTAATGGCTCATAAGGTCTATTATGAGAAAACCAAAATTGTGTATAAGTTGAAAATGGATTTGGGTAATTAAGAACGTGTGATAATGTCAAGGAATCGTCTCCTACAACTGTAAATTGGATTTCACTCGTAACGGGATTATTGTAAACATCCCAAGCAGTAAAACTTATGGTATGCAGTCCAGGAGCTAAATTTCGGAATGGAAAACGTAGATTTCCGTTGGTGTAATCGTCTAATTTTGTTTGATAGTAATCGTTCAAAATATAGGGATTGCTCACGTCTCCATCTAAAATAGCGACAATATCATGGCCGATTCCGCTTGCTGTATTTATTCCGTTCTCGTCTTCTAAAAATGCCAAAAGAAATGGCGATTCATTTGTAATTCCTCCCGATACAAAAGTTTCATCGTTCATATATAACTTCACTTTTGGACTTATATTGTCCTGTGGTGCATTTTCGTTTATTCCTCCAATTTTAATTGTGTTGTTGTAGCCAGTTTGGTTTTCTAATGATTCATTTCTTTTCGAATAAAAGCTGATTCTTCCATTGTCTAAAGGTATTCTGATGTCTCTAGGAACCACAAAACTAAATTCAAATTGTCCGTTGGTTACAGAGGCATTTCCTCTAAAAATGGTTTCTCCAAGAGTTTTAAATTGCATTGGAGGGCTAAAACCGTCATTATTTAAGGTAGTATTTGTAATTAATTTATCGAAAATAGCAGTAGCTAATTCTCCATTGTAATTGCTTAAAAGAGTGTTGTTTTCATCTGTGATTTCTCCTGAAATTTTAATTTTTGATAATGATTTTAAATCAGGAATAGTTTGTGAAATCACAATATCGTTTACTTTCGTTAAATTAATTCGTGGTTTTGGAATGGAAAGCATTAAAGCAGGATCGCCTATATAAAAGACAACATTGCTCGAAGAGCTCGGATTTTCATTTTTGGATATTCTTAAAGATTCGGCGATAGTGTTATATTGATTTGAGCCATAAGAAAGAAGATTTTTGCTAATTGTTTTGTTGAATTCTTCAGCATTTGTCTGTCCGATTTCTCTAACAGTGGTCAGCATTGAAATTGCGCCTCCTTTTGGATTCCAATACACATATTCTCCAGCTGTTGGTCTTGTCGGGTCGTCAAAACGGGAAAATTCGCATGTAATGGTAATGAATAGCGGATATTTGTATTGATTTGCAAGGTTTTGCCCGTCAGATTTCTCCCAAATTCTTTCGCTAGCCAGTCCATCTTCGCCACCATGTCCTAAATAATTAAATATAAGAGCGCCCTTTTCAAAAGCATTAAAAAAATCTGTTCTTGCTTTCGGATATCGCGATCCACCAGCGGAAGCTTCCTGTGTATAGGCGTCCAGAAAAATTTTATCAATATTAAAAAAAGGCTTTTCAGTCGCGATTTGATCTGCGAGAGCATTTTGGTTTGCTTGTAAAGTCTGGTCGCCAGATCTATCAGAGTCATCGCTAATTAAAACGATATTGTTTCTCCAATTTCCATAAGATTTTGTGTCATGATATTCTATGACTTTGTTTACCATTTCCTGAGCTTGTGCGTTGTCTGAAACCAGCATTCTTCCTAAAGCAATATCAATCCCAGCAAGAGACGGAATAATAACTCCTTCGTTGGAGTCCATTAGTCCATAAAAATCATCAGAGGGAAATGAAGCTTCGCCTACAGTATTACTTATTAGAGATTGATATATAGGTACAATATTGGTGTTGTTTGAAATTCTGTCTTTGTAGTCGTACGAAGCGTCTCCAAATAAATTTAAGTAACGTACTCTCTTATCTGGTGAAGAAGCATTGTCGTAAATATATTTGACACAATTTCTAATAGCGGCAATATCTTGTTTGCCTGAAGAAAATTCTTGATAGATGTTTTCTAAAGAAATAACTCTTACGTTTAAGCCGGAGTTTGTTCTATGAAAATTGGCTAATCGCTCCGCTTGAGACGCTAAAGATTTTGGGGTCACAATAACATAATCAATATCTTGAAAAACATTTTGACTGTTTCTAAAAAGTGTTCCTTTTAAATTCTGATTGGCAATTTTTGATTGATTTTCTTTTAATGGAGCATAATAATCAGAAGGATCTATGGCAACGTATTTTCTAACTTCTCCTAAATTAGCTTTAAAGCTAAAAGAAGACTGATTGGCATTTTCAATTTTAGAAACATTATATAGGTCTGTGACGTCCCAGATTTGCGTTATCGGTGATGCATTTCCAATTGTGTAATTGACGATTCCAGCCGTAGAGCCTGCTGCATTGTGTTGAAAATGGAATTGCTTGCCAGTGCCTAACAGTTTTCGTTTTGCGGTTAAGTTGATGTAATCCAAATAGCCTTTTGATCCTGGAACACCATTATTATTATAGGTAAGTTTTATTTTGATATTGTCGGTTCCGGTAAATTCGGTATTTGAGGGGAGCTTTCCTGTTGTGTATTTGGTGTCAGAGTTGGCTATTAACGGCGGAAAGCTTATCGAACCTGCATTTTGTCCGTTGGCTGTTATGGCAAAAGAAGTGGTGGTTAATGATGCAGCTGCTGCGCTTACCTCCATTTTTACAGGTACAGAAGTGTCGAGGTTTGAAAAGCTGAAGGAGAATTCCTGTTCTTGGTTAATATCAAATGATTCTCCGAGCCACTGGCGTCCAAGATGCACAATATTGGTTTGATCAATTTCGTGGTATTGATAGTCATCAAACGTGTTTAACTCTAAAGTGCTGTTTCCTGTCGGCTGATTTAGATTTTGAATGCGTTTTCCATCTCCTCCAGAAGCAGTAATATAATAGTAGGATTTGCTATCATATAAATTTAAGTTGGTCTGGCTTTCAGAATTCCAATTGTCAGTTCCTTCGGCATAAAAAAGAATATAATCTTCATTGTTAAAAACACCATCGTTTTCGCCAGCTATCTGTATGGCATTTTCTGTTAAGTCATTGGGATAATAAGTGCTGTTGGCAAGAGGAAGCATTCTTCCGCCATTTCCATAAATTTTTATTCTTCTTGGGTCAACTTTAGAAGCGTCAAATCCTAAACTTTGTAAAAAAGACCTGTCTATTCTGTAAACGCCTGATTTCTGAATATAAAACCGATACCATTCGCCAGAGGCCAAAACAGAATTTATTATTGCTGCCGATTTTTGAAATGAAGAAGTCGATGCGGTTCGTGAGTTTGAATTGCTAATAAAGTAAGAAAAGGATTTTATGCGTTTGTAGCTGTTTCCTTCCTTAATTATAGGAGACAAAGAAAGAAAAGAATATTTTATATCTCTTGCGTTTGTAATTATTACAGATTCATTTGGCTTTTCAGGTATGTTTTCGGGTGTTAAATCTCCTAAATCAGCTCGAGAAATTGATTCGTAAACTACGTTGTTAATTTGTGCTGAACTGCCGTTTGAAATGCCAGACTGATTTAAGTTTTGAAGCAATGTTATGCTTTTTTTTGTAATGTCGAAGCGAAAACTGCTTCCTGAGAAGTATGGAATTATAATTTTGTTTTCGCCATAATTTACCTCTTTCTTATTTTGCCAATCGATTGTTATCGTCCCATTTAACTGTGAGAATGAGAGAATTGGGATTAAAAAAATGTAAATTAGAAATGCTTGCTTCATCTGTTAAAAAGGCGAAATTTAATTAAAAAATAATTAGTAAGTAAAAATATAGTATTTCATGTTATAGTAATAATAAAAAGTATATTTTTGCGTTCGTAACTAAAGGTTATTTTCTGGTAAAAAACAGCTAAATAAAATTATTAGAACAGATGTTGCCAATTAAATGTTAATTATTATATTGCAGCACCTAAATTTATCACCTAAGAATGAGTATGAAAGTAAACAAAATTGTAGTCTTGCAGTTAATGATGTCAATGGTATTGATGTTGGGCACGGCTAGTTGTAGCAAAAAATCGAGTTCCACTCACGCTTCTAGAGCTACTGGCTGGGATGTAGATAGTCAGAATGGAACTGCTGCCAGAAATGCAGGTAAAAAACAACAGGCTGGTCCTGGTTTAGTTTTTGTTGAAGGAGGTACGTTTACTATGGGTAAAGTACAGGATGATGTTATGCACGATTGGAATAACACGCCAACTCAACAACACGTTCAATCATTCTATATGGATGAAACTGAAGTTACGAACGGTATGTACTTAGAATACCTAGAGTGGTTAAAGAAAGTTTTCCCGCCAACAGAAGAAAATTACAAAAACATTTACGAAGGAGCATCTCCTGATACATTAGTTTGGAGAAATCGTTTAGGATACAACGAAACGATGACTAACAACTATTTAAGACACCCATCTTATGCTAACTATCCTGTAGTTGGTGTGAACTGGATTCAAGCAGTTGAATTTAGTAAATGGAGAACAGACCGTGTTAACGAGGCTGTTTTAGAGAAAAACGGATATCTTAAAAAAGGAGCTAAAACAAATGATGTTAATGCTGAAAATGCATTTAATACTGAAGGATACTTAATGTCTCCAAGTACATCACGTGGTGCAAGCGAAGAAATCGTTTTAAAGAAAAATCCAACTGGAAGAAGACCTAAAGCTGGTAAAGACGGTGTTGTGCCAGAAGAGAAAAATGTTTACGCACAACGTTCATCTGGAATTATTTTACCAGAATATAGACTTCCTACAGAAGCTGAGTGGGAATATGCAGCTGCAGCTGACGTTGGACAAAGAGAATACAATATCTACAAAGGACAAAAGAAATATCCTTGGTCTGGAGATTACACACGTTCTAACAAACGTAAAAACAGAGGTGACCAATTGGCTAACTTTAAACAAGGAAACGGTGATTACGGTGGAATTGCAGGTTGGTCAGATGACGGAGCAGATATCACAAATGCTGTGAAAAGTTATGCGCCAAACGATTTCGGTCTATACGATATGGCAGGAAACGTTGCAGAATGGGTAGCTGACGTTTACAGACCTATCATTGATAACGAAGCAAATGATTTCAACTACTATAGAGGTAACCAATATGCTAAAAACAAAATTGGTAAAGATGGTAAAATTGAAATTGTTACAACATCTACAATTAAATATGACACTTTAAGTAACGGTAAAGTTATTGCAAGAAACCTTCCGGGAGAAATTGCTCAAGTACCTGTTGACGAACAAGAAACTTATTTAAGACAAAATTTTAGCCAAAGCGATAACATCAACTACAGAGATGGTGATAAGCAATCTTCTAGATTTTTCGATTTTGGTGATTCAGAGTCTGGGCCAAAAGCAGATCAGGCAATGTACAACTCTCCTAAACACAATGTTACAACAGACAGTTTAGGAAAAATGATTAGAAAATATGATAACTCTAGTAAACGTACAACTTTAATTGATGATAAAGTAAGAGTTTACAAAGGAGGATCTTGGAGAGATAGAGCTTACTGGTTAGATCCAGCTCAAAGAAGATATTTCCCTCAAGATATGGCAACTGACTATATTGGTTTCAGATGTGCAATGTCTAGAGTAGGTTCAAAATCTGAAAAAAGAAAATCTCCTAGAAACTAAGATTTAGGAATTCAAATACTAAAAATTCCAAATTCCAAAAGCTGAATATTCAGTCTGGAATTTGGAATTTTTTTATTGTTTTTTTCTACTTTTATGACTTATTAAAAAATATATAAATGAATATTCAAGACATTCATAACTTGTTTTTACAGTGCAGTTCTCTGTCTATTGATACAAGAAAAATCGAAAAGAATTCAATGTTCTTCGCCATTAAAGGAGAGAATTTTGATGCGAATACATTTGCTAAAGAAGCATTAGATTTAGGTGCTTTATTTGTTGTTATTGACAATGCATCTTATTTTATTGATGATAGGACGATTTTGGTGGAAAACAGCCTGAAAACGCTTCAAGAATTGGCAAAATTTCACAGAACTTATTTGGCTCTACCAATTGTTGCCTTAACGGGTAGCAACGGAAAAACAACTACAAAAGAATTAATCAATGTTGTACTGTCAAAAAAGTTTAAAACAAAAGCGACTGTAGGCAATTTAAACAATCATATAGGCGTGCCATTAACTTTGCTTTCTTTTACCAAAGAAACAGAAATTGGGATTGTAGAAATGGGAGCCAATCACCAAAAAGAAATCGAATTTCTGTGCCAGATTGCACAACCTGATTTTGGATATATAACGAATTTCGGTAAAGCGCATTTGGAAGGTTTTGGTGGAGTGGAAGGTGTAATTGCTGGTAAAAGCGAAATGTATCAATATCTTGCGGCAAACCAAAAAACTGTTTTTGTAAATCTGGAAGATCCTATTCAGATAGAAAAATCTAAAGGAATAAAATCATTTACTTTTGGGGTAAAAAAAGAAAATGCAGATTTGAATATTCAGAATATTACTGCAAATCCTTTTGTTGCTATTGATTATAATGATTTCTCAATTGAATCGCATTTAATTGGGCTTTACAACGCCAATAATATCAATGCAGCTACAGCAATCGGAAAATACTTTAATGTAAAAGAAAGCGATATAAAGAGTGCTATCGAAAATTATATTCCGGCAAACAATAGATCTCAAATGATGCAAAAAGGATCAAATGAGATTATATTAGACGCTTATAACGCTAATCCGAGCAGTATGGCTGTTGCCATTACTAATTTCTTACAGTTAGACAAGAAAAATAAGATTATGATTCTTGGAGATATGTTTGAATTGGGAGATGAAAGCCTTTATGAGCATAAGGTTATTGTTGATTCTTTGGCAGATCAAAAACAAGCACAATGCTTCTTAATAGGAAAATCATTTTTTGCCAATAAAATTTCAAATGAAAATATTCAGTTTTTTGAGACATTTGATGCCTTTGCAGAATTTCTAAAAACCTTCAAATTTGATTCCAATATGATATTGATAAAAGGTTCGAGAGGTATGGCCTTAGAGCGAACTTTAGATTGTATATAAAAAAAGAAAACCAT